>DVNN01000097.1 GCA_018714325.1 Candidatus Pelethocola excrementipullorum | reverse complement strand
TGATCGCCCTTTTTGCTTTCTTGAGCTTTCTCGTAATATTGGGGCTTCGCTCCTATCATAAAAAAAAGCGGCAAAGTGAAACTCCATTATTCGAAAAATGGTTGATTTCATAATGGTCATGGCCACCGGGTAAAGCCGATGGCCATGATCGCTGGGCGCTAAACATAGGCACAAATAGGCACAGAGTCTTAATCTTCAGGGCGTTCCATAAAATAATTAACTATTTTTAAATAATCATCTTGAGCTGAATAACAGGTATCAATAAGATAACCCCTTTCATTCTCAAATTCCTTTAATCCACGATAATAAAATAGTTTATGCCTCTCATCAATAATAAATGGTGTGATCCCATATCTCAGACACTCTTTAAACATAATTAGTCTGCCCACCCTGCCATTACCATCTTGAAACGGATGAATGCTCTCAAATTTATAGTGAAATTCTATAATATCTTCAAAGGTCATATTCTTAATCTCTTCATAATCAGCTATTAGTTTGGCCATTTGCCCCTTAACCTCAGAAGGTGGAACTGTCTTCTTATCACCTACCATATTAGGCTTTAACTTATATTCGCCTACCATAAACCAATCTTTTTTACTATCAGAAGTATTGGATTTAATTATTTTATGAAACTCTTTTATAATATCTTCAGATAATCTTTTATCCGCAACTTTAAGCATATAATCAAAGCAACTAAAATGATTAATTGTTTCTATAATATCATCTACGAAAATTGCTTCTTCCTTAGGCACTGCTATGGTATTTGTTTCATAAATATATCTTGTTTGTTCTTCGGATAATTTACTTCCTTCGATTCTATTTGAATTATATGAAAGCTTAATCTGAGTCTGGTGATATAACCCGCCTTTGAGCTTCATTTCTTTTTCTTCTCTTAATCCCTTTAATAAAGGATATTCATCTGTATCTTCTAATTCCATTATGTCTCCAGGCTGACATTGCAATATTTTACATATATCCTCAATAATTGATAATGAGACCTTTTCATTTTTTGAAAGTTTAGCCATTGTTGTGGATGACATTCCTACTTCCTTCTGTAATTCAGTTTTTGATATATTATTCTTATTCAACAGTGTAAATAATTTAGAATATGTTATTGACATTTTACCACCTACTTCCTATTATTATTATACCACTTTTCTTTACAAATATAAAGTTTTTAATCGTTTCTTTACTTTTACACGTGTTACATTTTAAAAATATACTTAAGGTATACCAAAAAACGGTAAAACATCATGGAAAAGCAGGTGTTTTCACACCTGCTTTTAATAGTCATACCCAAAGTTCAGTAAAAACCTCATTAAATGCAATACCGCTTTTATAACGAATTAACTATCATTTAGGAGATAACACCCTTAAACCCGCTCATACCCTTCCATTAACTCTTTATAGATTTCATCCACATCCGCAATCACCGGATTATTCTTATAATCGGGCAGATCGTGGCTTCTGTCGGCAATCTTCTTCAACATCTTTATATCCACTCCAAAATCCTTGAAATTCAGCCACATACCAATTTCCTTCATTAATTTCTCAACTTCCCCGCAACACCCTTCCGCGGCTTCCTGGTCTGTTGCATCCTTAAGCTTTGGATTGAAGATCCTGCCCACCTCTGCAAATTTGCTCATAGCTCCGGGACAAGTAAACTTAAGAAAAGATGGATAAGTAAGGGCCAGGGATTCCCCGTGCATAATCTGGGGACAGTGTCCGCTGATGGTCATTCCTACACCATGTGGAAGAGTCACTCCGGCATTGGCTATGGCCAGGCCTCCGCAGGTATCCGCCCAAGCCATGCCTTCCCTGGCCTCCAGATCCTGTCCATCATGAACTGCTCTCCTAAGATAGGCTGCTACTGCACGAATCCCTTCCAGCGCAATCATATCCGTATAGGGTGAAGCATTTGCGTTGATATAACTCTCAAAACAGTGGCAAAATGCATCAAACCCTGTGGAGGCCGTGATATGTGGCGGCATGGTGAGCATGAGCTCCGGATCAATAATTGCCACTCTGGGATAAATTAAGTTGTTGGCTACAGCACTTTTGGTACTGGATTCTGTCTCCGTCATCACAGCCACCTGGGTAACCTGAGAGCCTGTGCCAGATGTGGTTGGCACAGCGATCATCGGCAGGGTTCTTTGGGGCTGGGGAGTCTTAAAGAACAGATAATCCCATGCCCGGCCTTCATTGACAGCGGCCATCGCAATAGCCTTTGCACTGTCCATCACAGAACCACCCCCAAGGCCGATTACCACTTCAACGTTCTGTACTCTTGCCAGCTCCACCCCTGCATCGATACTCTCTGTGGTGGGATTTTGCACAACCCCGTCATAATGGATTACATATAACCCATTCCTCTCCAGCTGTTCCCTGGCTTTGCTGTATAGCTCCTTTCTGGTAGAATTCTTATTACTGGTCACCAAAAGAACCTTTTTCCCAAAAGTTGAAGCCATGGATGAAAGTTCTTTCAGCCTCCCCCTCCCGAAACATATTTTGGTTGTCTGCTCATAATTAAATTCTCTATTCATCACTGGTTTCCTCTCTCCACTGCCCATACAGTTTCTTTTAGTGTTACTCTTGGCGCCTCCATTTTGGGTGCCACTACCACCATGTTCACAGGCTCATCCCCCTCCGCTATGGCCACAAAATGGCCTTTTCCCTTTTCGATAATCAACTGAGTACCCTGGGGAATTCTTACCGCCTGTATGGATTCCATATTCACGGATTCTCCATCCGTATCCGCAAATAACATGATTGCAGTTCCCTTTGTAAAATAAAACATCTCCTGATCCTTATGATACTCTATCTCAGAAAAGACAAGGCTGTGATGCCAGGCATTGATCACACCGCCACTTATGTTTGGTGATTGAAACCGGGCGGTAAGAGGAGATTCTCTCCATACAAAATACCGTTCTTCGCAAAGAGTTCCATCCTTTTCCATATGTACTTGAACCCCAGTGATTTTAGTTGTTTCTATATCTGTGATTTGAACTTCCATATTATCCTCCGGCTTATTTAAAGATATTTTTTCTGGTTATCTTCAATACATTAGCTATTTCATTAACTCCGCCTTCTCTAATCTCGATAATTAGTTTATTACCTTCTGTTTTCCAATTCAGCGGTTTGTTCTCTCCAAGGATTATGATGCTTTCAATCTCATCTGCATAGACCATTGGCAGGATGTGGTTCAGAACCACCTGTTCTTTTAATTTACCTAGGGCCGTGGCATATAATATATTATCTTTCATGGTATAACGGATATCTCTTTCCGTGTATTCCACCTCGTCCATTTCGCAAAATGCACCGGAGGCTGTCATCTTCGTGGGGCCTTCCTCTGCTGCCCGCCAAGGGATCGTTCCATAAACGGCCTCGCCATTAATCCCGAGCCAGTCTCCCATTTTCAAAAGAACGCTCTTTGCTTCTTCTGGAATGCTGCCGTCTGGTTTTGGGCCCACATTCAAAAGGAGATATCCATTCTTACTCACATTATCCATGAGATAATGGATCAGAGACTTGGCCGATTTGTAGGAAGCATCACGCATGTATCCCCAGGCCTCTCCTGCATCTATCGTGGTATCTGTAATCCAGTCATGATAGGTGGCCTTATCAAAGCGGCCCTGCTCCAAATCGATAATACCGGCACCGGTGGGCAGGTGATTCCATTTATAGGAGATGGCAACATCCTGATGATTTTTCCTGGCCTCCTCTTGATAATAAGTCAGAAATTTTCTCTGATACAGATCATTGATAAAGGTAAGTCCAAAATCAAACCAGATATAGTCCGGATGATAAGCATCAATCACCTCTTTCAGTTTGATAAACCACTTCACTTGAAACTCTTCGCTGGGCAGATCCTGGGCCAGCCACTGGGTATCAATGGCTCCATCGGTGGTGGCTCCCCATCGAATGGGCTCGGGAATATATCTTTTGTCAGATCCCCAGTCCACATTATGGGGTTCACCGTATAAACCGGCATACTTTGGATCCGATGTGTCATATTCCTTTACCCAATGGGGATAGAACTTCCAGTTTTCGGCATGGTGAAAGGCGGTCATATAATGCATTCCCCTTCTCCGCACCGCATGCTCCAGCTCTCCTACCACATCTCTGCCTGGGCCCATCTTCGCTGAATTCCATGCATTTACCCGGCTGTCCCACATGCTGAAACCGTCATGGTGCTCGGCCACTGGACCCGCAAAACGTGCACCTGCCTTTTGGAAAAGCTCCGCCCATTCATCGGCATCAAACTTTTCTCCCGTAAAAAAAGGAATCAAATCCTTATAACCAACTTTAGAGGGATGGCCGTATGTCCTGCAGTGGTAAGCAAACTGGTCTGTGCCCTCCTGATACATCTTGTAAGGGTACCAGGATACGTTGGGACCAAAGGCCGGAACGCTATAAACGCCCCAATGTGTATAAATTCCGAACTTAGCCTGTTTCATCCATGAGGGAGTCTGATATCTGGTCAGCTCGGTCCACTCCTTTACATTACTTCCCATATTTCTTCTCCTTTTCTTTCGTTTTTCTTATACTGCTCATAACCAGCAGGTTACCAGTCTTTTTCGCATATGGAAAACGCTGATTATTTATTCGCACCACTTGTGAGACCTTTCACCACATTCTCCTGCAGAAACAGATACATCAGCAGAGGTGGCAAAATGGCAATAAAGATGGCTGCCATCAAGGCTCCGTAATCACTCTTTCTGGCTCCCACAAAGTTAAGCAACCCCACGGAAATGGTACGAAGCTCGGCCTTTCCGATAAACACCATGGATACAAGCAAATCATTCCAGGTGTACATGAAGACAAAGATTCCTACCGTTGCCATGGCCGGCTTCACCAGTGGAAGCACAATCTTACTATAGACTTTGTATATGCTGCATCCGTCTATAATCGCCGCCTCTTCCAGAGAAGTCGGAAGGCTGTTCATTGACCCTGTGATGATAAATGTGGCCAGAGGCATGTGTGATGCCGTGAACAACAAGATTAAAATCAAATAATTATCCCTGATATTAAAATTATTAATCGCCCATGCCAAGGGGACGATTATGCTCTGAATCGGTACCATCATCCCCATAACAAAATAGACTCTTATAGCCCCCTGCCCTTTGAACCTAAGTCTGGAAATGGCATAGGAGACCATGCTGGCCATCAATATTGTGAGAGCCAGGGTTACGATTGCCAGAAACAGGCTGTTTAAAAACTGCCGTCCAATATTGCCTATTTCAATGGCCGTCTTATAGTTTAACAACTGCAATTCCTTTGGAAATGCAAAGGGTGTCGTAAAAATCTCTGTATTGGTCTTCAGCGAAGATATGATGACAAAATACAGAGGATATATGAAGATAAAAAGGAAGAGTAAGGCAATCAGATATAAGATTACCTTTTTTCCTATTTTCTTTCCATGATCCTTCATCCTATCTCCTCCCTAGTATTCCAGCCGCTCACGTTTCGTGATTCGCAGGCTGATTACCGTAAACAAGATGCTGAGAATAAATATATATACGCCGATTACAGATGCCTTACCAAAATCATTGTAGCGAAACGCTTCTTTGTACAGCAATGTACTGGGCACATCCGTCAGCCCGTTGGGACCACCCTCGGTCATAACATAGACCAGATCAAAGGTCTTCAATACAGCGGTGATGATTACTACGATACTGGATATAATCGACTCCCAGATCATGGGAATCACTATATGAAAGACCTTATTAAGTCCTACCGCACCCTCTAATTTGCCCGCCTCCATCACATCATCAGGAATACCGGAAATAGCGGCATAGCTGACGGTCATATGAAATCCAATGCCGCACCAGGTATTTACAAGAATGATAGTGGTCATGGCTGTATTTTTATCAACCAGCCAGTTTCTCACCAGATGATCCAGTCCCATCCCCTGCAACACTGTATTTAATACTCCTGTGGGCATCAGGATAAAGTACCATAACAGACCGATTACTGTAGTGGACAGAACCTGAGGAACGAAATAGGCAAACTTGAACACGCGATACCCCCGAAACCGTTCGCTCAACATCACCGCCAGCATCAGGCCAATGGGTAGTTGGGTAAACAACGTAAGCACCATAAACCATAAAATATTTTTTATGGAGTGCCAGAATACACCGTCTGTAATAACCGTTTTAAAGTTGTGAAATCCTACGAAAACCATTGGAACACTTTTGATGCCATTCCATTTGAAAAATGACATGATTAAGGATCCGCCGATGGGTACCATTAATAGTGCTGTGTAAAGAATAAATCCCGGGAGAAGAAAGCATAGTACTGCTTTTTTGTTTCTCTTGATTTTCTCCATTACAATGCCTCCTTTGGAATATTATCAATCGACGGCATCCAGCCGGCTCTGTATCTGGCTTGAAGCCTCCTCTGCGGTCATGCCTGTGAGTGCACCTGTAAATGCCTCCCCTACAATATCTTCCAACACTGCAACGGTGTCATATGACCACGCATCACTGCCCCAAACCTTCACTTCACTTGCCTTGATATCAAGAAGGGCAGAGAGCAGAGGGCTCATCTTGGAACCATCCAACTCCACATCACTTCGAACCGGTATATTGCCGCAATCATAGGCATATCTTTGCTGGGTATCTTTAGAGGCAAACGTACTGACCAGCTCCCATACATATTCCAGCTTTTCCGGGTCATCCTTCAGATGTCCCCCGAGCTCCATCTGGGAAGGATATGCGATATCATTGTCCTTAAACTCTTCTTTATCCGGGAAGTAGGGCATGCGGAATACCCCTACCTTATCTTCCATATCTCCCAATTCCGAGATTCTCCAGCTTCCATCAAAGGACATAGCTGTTTGGCCGCTTGCAAACATCGCTTTTTCAGTCTCGTAGTCCAGCCCCAGATAATCACTTCCAAAAATCCCCCGGTCCGCCAGATCCTGTATGAAAGCGATGGTGGCCGTTACATCAGCATCGGTCCATTTGGCCTCTCTGGCCCCCAGCTCCTTTGCTTTTTCCACGCCACACATCTTGTAGAGCAGGCCTGTCTGAATATGTACCACCCGCCATGCGTTGCTGGCTCCCACCACCCACGGGGTGACTCCCGAGTCCTTTAACTTATCACAAACTTCGTAAAATTCATCCCAGGTCTCCGGCGTTTTCTCGATTCCGGCATCTTTAAACAACTCTTTGTTGTAATAGAAAACCTCCATCTGATTGGTGACGGGAAGAGCATAGGTACCCGGCGAACCCACCCCCGATAAATCCATCATCTCAAGTAAGGTTGCATCCACATGCTCTTTGATATCCGGAGTCGCATCGATTAGACCAGACAAATCCAGGAAGACTCCCGTATCCGCATATTCTTTCATAATGCTTATGCCTGGCCACTGGATAATATCGGCCACATTTCCCGATGCAATATCGGTTTTAAACTGATTTGTGAAGCTGTTGCTGTCATTAGTGCTCTCGTCTTGAATTGTGATATCAGGGTACTTTGCCTGAAAATCTGCAAGCACACCCTCTTTTAACTTGGTTCCGCTGTCTGCCCCGGACATTCTAGTGAGCAGGCGGATGGTAATTCCTTTTCCTGTCTTTTCCCCATCTGTTGACTTACCCGTACTCTCACTGTTGGCAGATGAACCTGAACTTCCCGCTCCTGACTTCGCTTCTGTTCCACCCCCGGGACCGCAAGCTGCAAGACTAGAAATCGCCATAACAGCTGCCATGAGCATTGCAATCTTCTTCATCATCCTTTTCCTCATTCGTAATACCTCCTTTTCTTTTGTTTTCCCAATACTTAATTAACTTAACTAAGTTAATTGCATTATATACATACTTTCAATCTTTGTCAATAATATTTAACCGGATTCTAACGAAAAAAGAAAAAGCATTTTCTCTCTCCTGATCATGTCTGCCATGATTCCAGGGTATGAAAAATGCTTTTTCTCTCTTATAATTCTCCACCATTTTCGATGAACTGTCTTGTCAAAATCGTTGCTGCACCTATTGCAGTTCCATATATACCTAGTGTTCCTATTTTCATCTTTACGTTTCTACCGGAATACCTCATTTTATGCTTTTCCACATCATCCTGCAATTTCTCGAAGAAAACGTCCTGAGATTTGGTCAGCCCTCCTGCAAGTATTATCGTATCAGGATCCAGCAGGTTTATACAGCTGGCCACCGCAATTCCAAGATACCCCATGGCCTCATCGATAATTTCTTTGCTCAGCATATCTCCTGATCTGGCCGCTTCAAATACATCCTCTGCCTCAAGCTTTCTTCTTTCTGAAACAGAATGTACACTCTCTTTTCCTGATAGAATCTCTTGTTCCATCTTTTTCGCGATAGCGTTGCCGGAAGATAGAGCCTCCAGGCAGCCCCTGTTACCACAATCACAGACAGGACCATATGGATCCATAATCATATGCCCCAGCTCGCCACTGGTTCCGCTGGATCCTCTTAAAAGTTCTCCATTCTCAATAATGGCAGCGCCAATTCCATACCCCAAATTGATGCAGAGCATATATTCCGCGCTCTTCGCCGCACCGTAGGAATATTCGCCCAGTGCCAGAGCTCTGTTGGAATTTTCAACGATAACTTTACAGGGAAATCTCCCCTGGAAAATTTGGAGAATAGGAACATCCACCCAGTTAAAATCGGGTGAAAACATAACTACTTTCTTTTCCTTATCAAGGATGCCCGGCATGCCAATACCAATTCCCATTAACTTGGACTGCTTAATTCTACTTTCTATGATTAAGGATTCCATCTCATCCCTTATTTTCTCCAGAAAGGCCTCTGGGTTTTGGACATCCTCTTTCGTTGTCTGAAAACAGTTCTGGGCCAGTACCGTTGCTTCCATATCCATAATCACCATCTTAACATTATGACGACCGATATCCACCCCAGCCACATAAAAAGCATCTGCCACAAACTCAAGCATATCAGGCCGCTTGCCCCCGGTAGATTCCCCTTTTCCAACAGTTCGAATCAACTTCTGTCTCTCGAATTCTTCTGTTATCTTCATAACCGTAGGAATGCTGAGATTAGCCTGCCTTGCAATCTCTGCTTTGTTTATGGGACCCTGAACTCTAATCATCTCCAAAACAATTCTTTTATTAAGCTGTGCCAGCATGGCTTTGTTATATGATTTCTTTTTCATCTTTTCTCTCTTCTATCTTTCATTTCTACCGTTGGCTTATTTTCCCAGTGCTTATTTTATTATATGATAATGTTGGGGTCAAAAGGTATTTTGACCCCATGATACCTACGAATTGCTACGCACTTTGTGCTCTCGCAATTCGAAAAACATTCCAAATCCGCCCTATTCGGGCTACTTTCTCATGTTTTGCGGGGCCCAAACTCATGCTTTTTCATGCAAACAAGAAAAGCATGACCTT
>DVNN01000096.1 GCA_018714325.1 Candidatus Pelethocola excrementipullorum | reverse complement strand
GATTACCATTCGGGTAGCTTTGGATGGGAATGATATTTTAATGCAGGTGCAGGATAATGGACAGGGGATGACCGAAGAACAGACTGCGACCATTTTGCAAAAGGAAAGAAGCGATGACAGTGGAATTGGCTTGAAGAATGTAAATGATAGAATCAAAATATATTTTGGTGAAGAGTACGGGATTTCCATTGACAGTGAGTTGGATTGTGGTACCACGATTTCCATCCGCTTTCCCATCATTGTTACGCAAGGAGGGGACAAGATTGAAAAGTAGAGTTTGCAAGATTAGTGCCATCCTGGTTGCTTTGTTACTTTTACTGAGCGGTTGTGCCCGGCAGGAGGTATATGAAAGAACCTATATTGCGGTTATACCGAAGTATGCTCATTCCAGCTATTTTCAAGAGGTGGCCAAAGGGGTCAATACGGCGGCCATTGAATATAGCGTGGACACTTCCTTTGAGGGGGCTAAGAATGAAGAGGATTATCAGACCCAGAATGATTTGATTGACCGGGCAGTAGAGGCTGGTGCAGATGCCATTGTGCTATCGGCGATTGATTACAATAAATCGGTGGAACATCTGGAAAACGCCCATAAGAATGGGGTGAAGATAGTTATTATTGACAGCGGGGTCAATTATGATAAGGTGTACCAAACCATTGAAAGTGATAATTATGAAACCGGAAAGCAGACTGCTGAGGAGATGCTGAACTTAAAAACCGGGGAGATTCAAGTGGGAATTATCAATTTTGATGAGAATTCGGCCAACGGAATCGAGCGGGAGCGAGGCTTTCGCGAGCGAATGGAGCAAGAGGACCGGGTGACCATAGTGGCGGCGATTCATACAGTTTCCAATGTATCGGATGCAACCGATGAGGTGGTGGAATTATTGAGGGATAATTCCGAAATCAATGCATTGGCAGCATTTAACGAGTTCACATCTCTGGGTGCAGGATATGCGGTGAAAGAGCTTAATCTCGCCCAGAAGGTAGATGTGATAGCAGTAGATAACAGCATACCATCAATTGGTATGGTTGAGACCGGGGAAATTGACATACTGCTGGTTCAGAATCCTTTTGCCATGGGATATCTAGGCATTGAAAGTGCCCTCAATGCCATTAATGGTATCGAGGCGGAAGAAAAAATAGTATACACCGGGGCAATGGTGGTGGATAAAAATAACCTGTATGATGTCAACAGCCAGCGGTTTGCATTTCCATTTGACTAGAGTTTTGTCCTTTTGTACTGACAACTTATAATATTCTCTGATGATAAAAGTAGAAAATAGTATTTTCAACCTAATGAATACTATTTTCTATTTTTTTGCTTTTATGAAAAAAGTATACTAATTATCACAGTGAATAAACACTACTAAAAAACAGGAGGATGAAAATGAAAAAAGTGATAAGTACTATGTTGGCTGTTGTAATGACTGCAATGATGTTAATGGGTTGTGGTTCAGGCAACGACTCAGGAAGTAAATCAGGCAGTGATTCGGGAAGCAGTGAAACATCCAAAGGGAATGTTCATGTATTTTACTATACCTATGGTGACACATTTGTGTCTACCGTAAGAACAGCACTGGATGCAAAGCTGGATGAGATGGGTATTAAATATACAGATTATGACGGAAATACCAATCAGCAGACTCAGACCGAGCAGGTACAGACCGCATTAACCAGTGGTGCTAATTTATTGGTTGTTAACTTGGTAGAAACCGGTTCTGATGATGCAGCCTACACAATTGTAAATGCAGCAAAAGAAAAAGACGTTCCGGTTATCTTCTTTAACCGTGAAGTTTCTGATGAAGTGGTAAACAGCTATGATAAATGCTCATTTATCGGAAGCCTGGCAGAAGAGGCAGGTCAGATGCAGGGTAAGATGATAGGTGAATACTTAGTAGAAAACTTTGACAGCGTAGACTTAAATGGCGATGGGAAAATCTCTTATGCAATGTTCAAGGGCCAGGAAGGCAATAAGGATGCAGCATACAGAACTCAGTATTCTGTAGAAGAAGCGGATAAGATTTTGACCGAGGCCGGCAAGGAAACTCTTTCCTTCTATGATGATAGTAACAAGAACAAATATCAGGTTGACCAGGATGGAGCGTGGTCAGCAAAGGCTGCTCAGGATTATATGGCAACCGCTCTTGGTAAATACAATAACGATAACATGATTGAATTAGTTATCTGTAACAATGATGGTATGGCAGAAGGTGCAATTGCAGCCCTGCAAACCGTAGGTTACAACAAAGAAGGCGGCGACAAGAATATTCCGGTATTTGGTGTAGATGCTACCGAAGCAGCAAAATCTCTGATTGAAAGAGGCATCATGGTAGGTACTATTAAACAGGATGCAGACAAGGTAGCTGAAGTCATTACGTTAATAATGAACAATGGATTAGCTGGAAATGAAGCATTGGATGGAATTACCGAATACCCAATCGATGAGGGAGTTACGAAAATCCGTATCCCATATCAAGTGTACTTAAGTGAATAAGATGTAAAAGTAAGTTCCCTTGAGTTGGTGGACATAGGCAAAAAGGCGCTGCTTGACAGCGCCTTTTGCATAAAGACAGGTAGTCCCCGCCTGAAAAGAGTGGTGGACTTAAGTTAGGAGAAGTTAATATGAGTGATGTTATTTTAGAAATGAAGAATATTAACAAAGAATTTCCTGGGGTTAAGGCGCTTGACAATGTATCCTTTCGTGTTAAGAAAGGAAGTGTTCATGCATTGATGGGGGAAAATGGTGCTGGTAAATCAACCCTGATGAAATGTTTGTTTGGAATGTATAAAAAAGACAGCGGTCAGATTATTCTCGACGGGAAAGAGGTTGAATTCAAGAATGCCAAGACGGCTTTAGAGGCTGGTGTTGCGATGGTGCATCAGGAACTTAATCAAGCCCTACAGAGAAACATTATGGACAATTTATGGCTGGGTCGGTATCCAAAAGTAGGTGGAGTAATCACTTCGGAAAAGAAGATGTATCGGGACACCCTGGAGATCTTTGACAAGTTACATGTTACGGTGGACCCGAAGCGGATTATGAGCACGATGCCGGTTTCCCAGCGGCAGATGGTGGAGATTGGTAAGGCGGTTTCTTATGATTCCAAGATTATTGTTTTTGATGAGCCAACCTCTTCGTTGACCGACAAAGAGGTTGAAAAATTATTTGAAATTATTAATATGTTAAGGGATCAAGGGTGCGGTATTGTTTATATCTCTCACAAAATGGATGAAATCTTAAAAATATCCGATGAGGTTACCATTATGCGGGATGGACAGTGGGTAGCTACCAGAGATGCGAAAACTCTGACTATAAACGATATTATTAAATTAATGGTAGGTCGGGAATTGACCAATCTGTATCCGCCTAAGACCAATAAACCTGGTGAAGTAGCATTAAAGGTGGAGCATATGAGCGCCATGTATTCTCATTTAACGGATGTTTCTCTGGAGGTTAGAAGAGGGGAGATTATCGGGCTGGCCGGATTAGATGGCTCAGGCAGAACGGAGGTTCTGGAGAACATTTTCGGGATTGCAACCAGAAAGTGTGGGGATATTTATCTAAATGGCAAAAAGGTGGATAACAAGAATTCGGTAAGCTCCATTAAGAATAAGTTTGCCTTATTAACCGAAGAACGACGGGCAACCGGTATCTTTGGCATTCGGGATATTCGGGAAAATACAATTATTTCAAATCTGAAAAAGTATAAAAGACGTAGCGGTTTGTTAGATAATGCCAAGATGAAGAAGGATACTGCCTGGTCTATTCAGGCAATGCACATTAAAACGCCGAGTCAGGATACTGCTATCCGCTCTTTATCCGGTGGTAACCAGCAGAAGGTAATCTTAGGCCGTTGGCTTTTGACCGAGCCAGAGGTATTGATGTTGGATGAGCCAACCAGAGGTATTGATGTTGGTGCGAAATATGAAATATATCAATTAATTATAGAGCTGGCGGAAAAAGGAAAATCGGTAATCATGGTGTCTTCAGAGATGCCGGAACTGCTGGGCGTATGTGACAGAATCGTAGTGATGTCTAATGGCCGGGTTGCCGGGGAGCTGGCAGCCGAGGAAGCGAATCAAGAGAAAATCATGAGCTATGCGGCCAAATATCTGTGATACCAGGGTCAAAAGATCATGCTTTTCATGCTTGCATGAAAAAGTATGAGTTTGGGACCCGCAAAACATGAGAAAGTAGCCCGAATAGGGCGGATTTCGAATGTTTTTAGAATTGCGAGAGCACAAAGTGCGTAGCAATTCGTAGGTATCAAGGGTCAAAATACCTTTTGACCCCAACATCATTAATGTTTAAAAGATTTCTAAAATAAGTATTAAATATTATTAGAGGTGGCTTTTCTTATGGGAAAGCCACCATTTTTTTTGTGGATGTGATATAATAACAACTCGAGGATAAACATTTTTTAGTTGAGCTTGAAAGGTTAGACATATATATAAAAGGAGGCAATATGGGCTACGTTGAACTTGCAGATGTCACAAAGTCTTATCAGATGGGGGAGGTAGAGATCAAGGCCTGTGACGGCATTAACTTTGAGATAAAAAAGGGAGAATTCGTTATTATCGTAGGTCCCAGTGGTGCTGGAAAAACCACGGTATTGAACATTCTAGGAGGAATGGATACGGCCACCAGCGGAACGGTTATGGTGGATGGAAAGGAAGTCAGTTCCTATCGCGGAAAGAATTTAATACAGTACCGTCGGGAGGATATTGGATTTGTCTTCCAGTTCTATAATCTGATGCAGAACCTGACAGCATTGGAGAATGTGGAGTTGGCACTTCAGATTTGTAAAGATCCTCTGGATGCGGCGGAGGTACTGGAAGAAGTGGGGCTGGAGGAGAGGATGAAGAACTTTCCGGCACAGCTTTCAGGAGGAGAGCAGCAGCGAGTGGCAATTGCCCGTGCATTGGCAAAGAACCCCAAGCTGCTGCTTTGTGATGAACCCACAGGTGCGCTGGATTATGTTACAGGAAAAGCCATCTTGAAGCTTCTCCAGGATACCTGTAGGGAACGTGGCATGACTGTAATTGTAATCACTCATAATACGGCCATTACCCCCATGGCTGACAGGGTAATCCGAATCAGGAACGGAAAGGTAAAGCGTATGGAATTAAACGAACATCCGATTCCGGTGGAGGAGATTGAATGGTAATCTACAGGACGCTTATGGCGGCTGATAGGATAAAAGATAATGCATGGAAAGAGGTGAGCGCATGAAAAAGAAAGCATTGCTTAAGGATTTCCTCCGTGAAATTCGTAGGAATTTCGGAAGATTTATATCCATATTCTTTATCATCGCTCTTGGATCTGCATTTTTTGCGGGAGTACGCTCTGCAAAATACGATATGAAATATACGGCGGATTCCTATTATGACCAGGCTAATCTGATGGATATCCGTGTGATCTCCACACTAGGACTCATAGAGGATGATCTGGAGGATATGGGCAGCATCGAAGGTGTGGAATCCGTTTCCGGTGGTCATACGGCAGATGTCATATGCAAAACAGGGGATAAGGATCTGGTGATTCATCTCATCGGTTTGACAGATGGGTTCAATGAGCCGACCATTACCGAGGGCAGGATGCCCGAAAAGGAAGATGAGTGTTTTGTGGATACCGCATTTTTGGAACGAGGCAGTTACGAATTAGGCGATACGATAACCTTTTCTTCCGGTACGGATGATCCATTGGAAGATACCTTGACCAGAGAGAGTTTCACCATCGTGGGCGCCGGAAAAAGACCGGATTACATTGATTTAAGCAGGGGAACCAGTAACATAGGAGATGGTAATATAGATGCATTTATGCTGGTAGAACCGGAAGTTTTCGAGTCTGAGATATATACAGAGGCTTACCTCCATGTGGATGGTGCCAAAGAACTTTTCAGTTACAGCAAGGAGTATGAAGAGCTGATAAAGGCTGTGGAAGATAAACTGGAAGGAATCGAGGATGCAGCCTGTCAGCGCAGATACGATGAAATTCAAGATGAGGCCAGTGATAAGCTCTCAGAGGCAAAACAGGAAGTGGCAGACGGTGAACAGGAGCTGAAAGATGCGGAATCCAAGCTGGAGGACGGACATCAGCAGATTCAGGATGCTGAGGATACTTTAGCCGAAAAGCAACAGGAGCTGGAGGACGGTAAAAGCAAGCTGTTGGATGGCGAGAAGCAGTTAAAGGATGCCGAAGGCCAGATATCCAGTGGAAAGCAGCAACTTTCAGACGCCCAGGCTCAGTTGGACAGCAAGGCAGGTGAACTAGCTTCCGGTAAGGCTACCTTACAGGAGCAGCAGGCGGTTTATGACTCAGGATTGCAGCAGTATGAGGAAAAGGTGGCTTATATAGCGGATATGAAATCAGAGCTATCCGAGGCCAAAGCGAACCTGCCTACCATTGTACAACAGATAGGATTGTTGGAACAGGCCATATCCGAGATTGAGAATCAAATGGGTCCCCTGGAAGGGGGAATTAGTAATCTGGAGTCACAGGTTGCCCAAATCCAGGAGCAGAAAAGTCAGATGGAGGAGCAGCTGGAAGCAGAGGGCGATGATGGTTCCGATAATGAGGCATATCAACAATTATGCCGGCAATTAGCCAGCCTTCAGGGGGAACTTGCGAATTTAAAGGCACAGTATGACGGGGTCCGTAATAAGTTAGATGAGTTGAAGCAACAGCTTCAGGAATTACAGACATTGAAGTCCCAGATGGAAACATTGATTGCTTCAGAGCCCCAGATAACTGCTGGAGAAGGAGAACTTGCGGCGGCTAAATCCCAATTGGATTCAGCGAAATCACAGCTGGATGCCGGATGGACCAAGATTAAGGACGGAGAAGCAGCAATTGCGTCTGCTCAGGCCCAAATTAATCAAAAGAGGAGTGAACTCGCTTCTGGTGAATCCGAACTTTCATCTAAAAAATCCGAATTGGAAGATGCTAAGACCGTAATTTCCGACGGAGAAAAAGCCCTTGCGGATGCAAACACCGAACTGGAAGAGAAAAAGCTGGAGCTGGAAGATGCTCAGAATACCTTTCGAAGAGTCCGGAGATGCGAAACAGAAGATCGAGGATGCGAAAACTGAGATCGCCGACAATGAGGCGGAGCTGGCAGACTTGGAAGTCCCATCCTGGTACATTCTGAACCGGGATAAGATACCTTCCTATGCAAGCTATGAGATGGACGCTGACCGCATGGGAAATCTGGGCGAGGTCTTCCCCGTCATATTCTTCCTGGTTGCGGCTCTGGTGAGCCTTACGGCCATGACACGTATGATTGAAGAGCAGCGGACGGCCATCGGTACGCTGAAGGCATTAGGTTATAGTGATCTGGTGATTGCGGCCAAGTATTTCAGTTATGCGATGTTGGCTACCGTGGGAGGAAGCGTTCTGGGAGTTATCATAGGATCGATAACCCTTCCCAGAGTCATCATCAGTGCTTACGGCATGATGTATACAGGACTCCCGGAATATCTGACGCCTTTGAACTGGGATCAGGCACTCCTGGCTGTTTTGGCTTCCATGGCAAGTACTGGAATTGCCACATTGGGTGCATCTTATCATGAGCTGAGAGCAAAACCGGCACAGCTGATGCGTCCGGAGGCACCAAAAAGTGGACGTAGGGTATTCCTGGAACATATTCCATTTATTTGGAAGCATCTCAACTTCACCGGAAAATCCACAATCCGAAATCTGATGCGGTATAAGAAGCGATTCTTTATGACGGTAATCGGAATTGGAGGATGTATGTCCCTTATGCTGGTGGGATTTGGAATCCAGGATTCCATTGCCGTAGTTGCCAAGAGACAGTATACGGATATCTTTACCTATGATGCTGCGGTGAATGTGAATACCAAGGCTTCCAGGGAAGATAAGGAAGCATTGCTGAAGCTTAGTGACAGCTATCAGGGACTGGATGAATACATGAAGGTTGCCTATCAAAGTGTTGATCTGGAATATGATGGGAATGAACAAAGCGCCGCCCTGCAGGTTCCCGGAGACACAGAGCGTATCCAGGATTTCCTGTCTCTCAGAAAACGTGAGTCCAACATAACTTATGACTTCCCCAAAGAGGGCGTGGCACTCACGGAAAAGGCGGCTAAGGTGTTGGGTGCGAAGGTTGGGGATGTTATCACCATCAAGACTGACGATGATGATGATGTGAAGTCTGTACAGGCTAAGGTCTCGGTGATCACAGAAAATTATATTCTGCACTATGCCTATATGGCCCCGGAATTATACGAAGAACTATACGGGGAAGCCCCGGAATACAACCAGCTCTGGCTGAATTATGAGATGTCCGATAAGGATCAGGAGGCCCTCGGTAAGGCTTTTATTAAGCAGGAGGCCTGCTCTGGAGTGACATTCATAAGTAAGGGGCTGGGGGACATGGACGATATGATGAGCACGCTCAATGAGGTTATCTATATTCTGATTATCTCTGCAGGGTTGCTGGCCTTCGTAGTATTGTATAACCTTAACAGCATCAACATCACCGAACGAAAGAGAGAACTTGCCACATTGAAAGTCCTTGGATTCTATGATGGAGAGGTGGGCGCCTATGTGTATAGGGAGAATATCCTGCTGACCATTATTGGAATTGTGTTTGGCTGCTTCATGGGAATGTTGCTTCACCGATTCGTGGTTGAGACCGTGGAAGTTGATGCCATGATGTTTGGACGAATTATACAGCCTGTGAGTTATGCAATCAGTGCTGCACTGGCCATGGCATTCTCGCTGTTGGTCAACGGCATGATGTACTGGCGGTTAAAGAAAATAGATATGATTGAATCACTGAAAAGTGTGGAATAACATCGGAAAAGATGTCCTGGTTAATCAGACGATAAGAG
>DVNN01000095.1 GCA_018714325.1 Candidatus Pelethocola excrementipullorum | reverse complement strand
TATATGTATCTGGTCTGTTAGGAATACTGGTCTGCCTGATTGTAAACCTGGCGATTGACAGAGGACTGACCTGGTCACCAATTGTGATAGGCGGTATTGCGGTGGCGCTGATTCCCTACTACATAGGGGTAAATGGAAAAAGAGCCAAACTGGAAAAGGCATTCTTAAGCCTGATTGTATTACTGTTTCCTTATTTGAAGCTGATAGAAAGTGTTGTGAATAAATATTATCTTCCCAAGCCTTACTACTGGTTTTACACATTGGGTATGCCGATGGTAATTTCCTGGGCTTTGATTTTAATTATTATCTATTATCTAAGAAAGTGTTTGAAACTGAATGTGTATTTGACACTGGGCGCGTTTCTGGTGCTTGGTGGAGCAGGAAGTATCTTGACAAACTATTATGTAACCGTGGTAACTGGTAGTCCAAGAAGTATAGTGGATGCTCTTATCAATGGAATTTCCTGCGGTATTGTGGCAGTTATTTGTATAGCTGTGGGTATTGGAAAAGAGAAAAGAGATAGGAGTAATGGATAATAAGGTGGCGGTGCAGTCGAAAGACTGTGCCGCCACTTTGCAATCGGTGTGCCCGCAAAGGTCATGAAAACAATTTAGTAATATTAAATGGTATAGTTTTATTGGATTAAAAGGATTGAATGCGCCGGATATACTCGCTTGGAGTAAGTCCGGTGTTCTTTTTGAAAATCTGGCTGAAGTATTGTGGGTTATAACCGCAGCCCACTTGTTCCGCCACATATGATATCTTTAAGGTGGTATCGGCTGACAACAGCGACTTAGCCTTATTGATGCGCGCGTCGGCCAGATAGTTGGAAAACTTTATTCCAGTCTCTTTAATAAAACGTTTGCTGATGTAATCCACATTCATATAAAGATGATTTTCGGCAATCCACTTTAAGGTAAGTGAGGGATTATCGAGATTGCTCTCTACATATTTGATAATGTCTTCTACGGCCGCAGAGTAAATCGTAGTTTTCCTGCTTTTGGACAATAGGGAAGATAATGTGGTACAGGCGGCATCCACGATAGCGGGAGCCTGATCTATCTGGTTCAATTGCAGCAGGAATTCGGTTACGGCTATCGGCGGGAAGGAGGGCAGTTTTGAGGCCAGATTTAACATTAAATTAGATATCATCTGCTTGGAAAACGCGATGTCATCAATATTCGTCAGAAGTGATCTTAATTCAGAAATAAGGTCTTCCAGAACGTAGTGATCCGTACTTAGCAGATTGTCAGTCAGGTTCGAGATCTGTGCCATTAAGTTATGATTATAGGCTGGCACAATCTTAAAATCACTGATACAGTAAATTCTTTCATATCGTCTTATTTTGCTAAAAACATTGTTTAGTAAGGAGGACAGGCTTTCATAACTGACGCGCTTATATTCCAGGCTTACGGAATTTCCTGGAATTGTAAACCCATGGATGGAGCGGTCCAGGGAGTCAAAAGACTCTTGATAGCATTCAAAATAAATCATCAAAGTGTTTTTTACATAGACACCGTAATATGGGATTCCGGGAGAATACATCTGCTGAAAGCGCTGAAGCTGAGTGAGGTATTCAGCCAGGCTTTTCCTTTCTAAATAATAGATATAACAGAGTTCATACCTGGTATTAACAAAGTCAAAATAGTTTTGATATGTCTTAAATAGCTCCGTGTTTTGGTCGGGACTGGAGATTCCATCGGTAATTAAGGTGGTCATGATGCTGCTATGAAAGGTTTTCAATAAACGCCGTTGCTTCTCATGCATTTGACGAAATGCTTTTTGATGCTGGTGCTCTTGAATCACCGCCCGCATGCTGTCTATGATTTGTGTTTCGTTACATGGCTTTAGGAGATAATGGCGCACTCCATAACGCATAGCTGCTTTGGCATATTCGAATTCACCAAATCCGGATAGGATGACGAATTGTGTGACAGAATCTGTTTGTGATATTTTTTCTATTAGTTCCAGACCGGAAAGTCCCGGCATTTTTATGTCGGTTAATACGATATCTGGTATTTCATCCAGAATCATATGGTATGCTTCGATGCCGTCTTTACACAGTCCAATAAGTTCTATTCCCAGACTTTTCCAATCAATCAGGGTTGATATGGTTTCACGTATGATTCTTTCATCATCTGCAATGATTAGTTTTAGCATAGTGCATTCTTCCTTTTTATTAAGGTGTTTTATGGGAGGTATATGGTAATATGATTTTGGCTACGGCCATATCCCCCTCATTATATAGTTTCAGACCAAAATCAGGGCCATGGGATAGGTGGATACGTTTATCAATATTTAATAACCCAATGCCAAATCCCCGGGGAGTAATGGCTCCTTTTTCCAGCTTAGACAATAAGTCCTCTTCAAACTGGGAACCGCTGTTTTTTACATGAATTATTAAGTTGCATCCCTCAATTGAGATGCTTACTTTGATATGGCAGGAATCCGTAGACCGTTCTGGGCCATAGGAGACTGCATTCTCAACAAGAGGCTGGATAATCAGTCTGGGAAATGGAAAATCCAAAGGAATATCGGGCGCAATGGAGGTCTCATATTGCAGTCGGTCCTCAAATCGGAATTTCTGAATGTTGATGTAGTGTCCGGTCAGCATCAGCTCTTCGCCCAGTGTATGAGAAGCATCCTGGCCGCTCAAGGTGCTGCGTAATAGATAGCCTAAAGATTCAACCATGGAAGAGATACTGCTTTCATGAATGGCCTTGGCTCTCCAGTTGATTGATTCCAGTGTGTTATAGAGAAAGTGGGGGTTGATTTGCGTTTCCAGCGCTTTAATCTGTGCCTCTTTTTTTAAGATTTCATTGATGTAGTTGGTTTGAATGAGATTCTGTATCTTATGGGCCATGTAATCAAACTGTGTGTGTAGAATTCCAATCTCATCCTTACGGTTGTCGTAGTCGTAGAGATTGGGAACCTGTATAGTTTCATCCTTGCCAAATGTCTTCATTTTATCCATCAATACATGAAAATGAAAAATAACGGATTCCAAAAGGTAATTGGAAGTGATTATGGCGAGGAGGATGCTGATTATGATTACGAGAATGCTGGTGTTCCGTGAGAGTTGGAGTGATTCAGTGATGTTATCGTAAGGAACCAGCAGGATATAAGTCCATCCAAAGTCTGGAATTGAGCCGATAACTGAAAAATAGTTATGTTGATTTAAATTAAAAACGCCATAATCTGAGGGGAGATTTTGCTTAATGTGAGAGGCGTCATCAATAGTCAGGTCAGAAGATTGATAAACCAGCTTATCTTCATTGAACATCAGATAAGAGGTATTACCATATTGATTATTGAAACGGGTGCAGGATTGAACCATCTTGTTGATATCGATGTTTACAATAAGTGTCCCGAGAGAATCCAATTTAAGCTGTCCGATGCGGCGGATACTGCGTCCCATAAAGATACCGTGTTCATTGCTGTACTTCGTGACCCAGCTGGGAGCACCGTCCTCTTGATCAGCCAGGTTTATGACGTCCTCACGAATATCCGCGGGTGTCTCAGTGGAACGTATGGAATTCGAAGAGGTGGTGAAGGAATCGTTATGTAAATCAAGGTAGGAGATGTAATCGGATTTGAAGACCTGATGATATGCAGGAATAATAGAATAGAGATTCTTATAAGCATCGGTTCGCTGAAGAGAATCAGAAGAGTCCTTTATTACGGATAGATTATCCTGCACGGAATAGTTGGACAGAATCATGGATGACATGGTTTCTATATTGGTCATATGATTAGATATTTCAGATGCGGAATAGCTCAGAGAATTAGCCAGTGCACGGTAAAGTGCCTTGTTGCTGGCTGTGGTATTCACCTGCATGCCGATTAGGGCAGCAGCTGAAAGGAGAGTGGTATTCATAAGGGTGATTAATAACATTTTCTTTTTCAAGGATAAATTAATGAATTGTAGCCTGATTTTTTCAAACATTGATCTTTCCCTCCCCCTCGCATATATGTATCTAAATGATGTTGGGGTCAAAAATTTTGCCCCCATGATACTACGGATTGTTCCGCACAAAAGTGCTCCCACATCTTCGCTCCGCTTCGGTCGGTGCTAAACGAGTGCCACTGGCACTCAGCACCCTAAAAACATTCGAAATCCGCCCTATTCGGGCTACTTTCTCATGTTTTGCGGGTCCTAAACTCATGCTTTTTCATGCTTGCATGAAAAAGCATGACCTTTTGACCCTGGTATCATCTAAATTATACGAAAGAAAAAAGAGTGGGGCAAGGGAATGTAGAAAAATGTCGGATTTTTAGAGGAAAAGTCGGTTTATTGAACGTATTTCATCGATGCTGATAATAAAACACCGCCACCTGTGTACGATCCCTTAAATCCAGCTTATCCAGAATAGAACTCAAATAGTTCCGCACAGTCCCCTCGCTCAGAAAAAGCGTCTGAGCAATCTCCCGATTACTATACCCTTCGGCAATCAGCTTAATAATTTCCAATTCCCTGTCATTGATCTCATAGGTAGAATAATCGAATGTATTCTGAGTTTGAAGAAGATTCGGAATCTTTTCCATAATTTCACTTCCAAATACTGTCTGTCCATTGGACACTGCTTTTAAGGCAGGAAGCAGGCTTTGATAATCTTGTTTCAGCAGATAACCTTTCGCCCCGAGTTTTAACGCTTTAACGATATATTCATCATCAGAGAAGGTGGTGAGCAGTAAGATCTTAGCCTCCGGGAATTCTGAAAGAATAAGTCCGGCGGCGTCTAATCCATTCATTTCTTTCATCCGGATATCCATAAGGAGAATGTCAGGCCGATGCTCCCGGTAAAGAACCACGGCGTCTTTTCCATCACTTCCCGTTGCTATGATATGGAAAGAACCACTGGCTTCTAATATGATTTTCAAGGCCTGGGATACCAGGCAGTCATCATCTATCAGGATAATATTCATATGTCCTTGCCTCCTGTGTTAGTTATTGTTTTAGGAATGGTGATAAAAAGTTTAAATCCATGCTCATTAATAATCTGAAGGTGTCCCTTTAGTGCTGAAACCCGGTCTTTTATATTTATAAGCCCGATGCCGGACTGTGCAATCTCCTTATTTCCGGTTCCGTTGTCCCGGATGGATATCTGGTAGAGGGCGGGATGCTCCCTCATGGTAATCTGAACCCTTGTGGCGTTGCTGTGTTTGGTGATGTTGGTCAGTGCCTCCTTGGCTATGGAAATGAAGCTATATTTGATTTCTCTTGGGACATTAAGCCCCATATCGTAGTCCAGTTCCGCCGGCGCATATGTAAAGTCGTTTACAAGGCTTTCTATCACTTCTTTTAAGTTTATGGATTCGTCATGTAAGTCATGAACACTGGTCCGCACACTGTTCATGGCGGTGGTCAGCGTTTGTTCCAGGTTTTCCAAAGAGGGGGTCAGTTCTTCTTGTTTATTCACGGCCTTTAAGGCACCCAGCATCAGTATGGATCTGGTCAACATATGTCCCACGTTATCATGAATCTCCCTTGCAATACGGTTTCGTTCCTGAAGAGTGGCGGTATAAATCTCATAATCCTGCTTCACCAGCAGAGATTTATTTTTTTGGTTTAACAGCAGGTTAAGTTCCGTGGAATCATCTCTGGTCTGTTTATAATGATCCATTAAGATCTGATACTCCGAGGTCCTTCTCTGGAAAATGAATGCCAGGAACAATCCAAAGATCACAAGAGGCCATAATTCCTTGGGTCTTCCGTAAAAGTGAAAGCAAAGCCCAATCAGGCTGCAGGCGGCAGGAAGGTATAATTGATGCTGCAGCATGTGATATAAATACACCGGCATAAATATGTATAGCCCAGGGAAGAACACCGCCAGAACAACATAAGCTACAGCTATTGCCAAGCTGAACCCCTTTTTTTGTATGCTATATACGGACGTAGCAAAGATGATAGTCAGTAAAAAGGATACGATAAATACTGTATTGACAGGTATGAACAATACGGAAAATAAGCAATAGGTAATTAAGATAACATGATCCGTGATACGCTTCATAGATAATCCTCCAGGCCCGCTGTGAGCAGGCGGTTGCGGAACACTTATAAATCCATAAGTGTTTCATAAGTATCTATTATTATAAGTGGGGAATGGAGAATAGTAAAGATGACATTTGTCACATAGACTTCTGACACTACACACTTATGTGAACACGCCCTTATCAGTTATACTACGATTAACGATTAAGCCAAAACAATGGCATCAGAAAGATAAGGAGACAAAGATGATTAAAATAGAGAATCTGGTAAAGAGATATGGTGATTTATTGGCATTGGATCATTTGAATCTGGAAATTCAGGAAGGGGAGATTTTCGGGCTCCTGGGGCCAAATGGTTCCGGAAAGTCAACAGCGATTGGTTGTATGCTGGCTTTGCTGAAATATGACAAGGGCAGTATTGAAATCTTCGGAAAAGAGATGACTCCCGACAGCTATGAAGCAAAGCGGCAGATTGGTGTGATCTTTCAAAATGTTGCGGTATTTGAGGAACTCACAGTCTACGAAAACATAGATTATTTCTGCGGGTTGTACATCAAGGACAAAGAGATGAAAAAGCAGTATGTAAAAGAAGCCATTGAATTCGTGGGCCTGGAAAGTTTCCAGAAGATCCGTCCTAAAAAATTATCGGGAGGTCTTTTGAGACGATTAAACATCGCCTGCGGTATTGCCCACAAGCCCAAGCTGATCATTATGGATGAGCCAACGGTCGCGGTGGATCCCCAAAGTCGTAATAAGATATTAGAAGGTATCCAGGAACTGAACCGACAGGGTTCCACGATTATCTATACCACCCACTATATGGAAGAAGTGGAGCAGATTTGTAACAGAATCGCTATCATAGACCATGGAAGAAGCATCGCCGTGGGAACCAAAGAAGAATTGAAGAAAATGATTAAGACGGGGGAGACCATCACCATAGAGGGAATCCAACTAAAAGAATCTCAGATTTCGGAAATTAAAGAGATCCGTCACGTGTTCCAGGCGGAGTATGAGGATGAGAAACTGATTGTCCGTTGTAGCGGTACAAAACATAATCTGGTCAGGATCTTGAATTACATGCAGGAAAATGAAATATCCTTCGGACAGGTATTTTCTCAGTTACCTACATTAAACGATGTGTTTCTGGAGATTACCGGCAAGCAGCTGAGAGATTAGGGGGGCGGATATGTTGCATTTAATAAAATATAGATTAAAATCAAGCCTTAGAAACAGGCAGAGTATGTTTTGGGCTCTTTTCTTTCCAATGATTCTTGCAACCTTATTCTATTTCACCATATTTAAAATGGAAGAAGGAGATATCACCACCATACCGGTTGCTCTGGTCGAGAAGGAGCAGGGGGAGGCATTTACAGATTTTCTGCTGGAGATGGAGAAAGATGATTCGCATATTATATCCGTGAAAGAGATGGACGAAGATCAGGCATTGAAGGCTCTGGAAGAGAAAGAGGTGAAGGGCGTCTTCTATGTAGGAGAAAAGGTATCCCTGTCAGTTTCAAACAAGGGAATAGAGGAGAGCATTCTGGAGTCCATTCTGAAAAGCTATGTGGATGGAGCCAACGTGATGGAGAATGTGGCGAACCTGCATCCGGAAGGAATGGGCGCTGCCATAGCCAGCATGAATGATTATCAGAACCTGGTGGAAAGTGTATCCTTAAAAGGTGTAGCCACAGATGGAAATATTCAATACTTTTTCGCTCTGATTGCAATGGCCTGTTTGTATGGATGTTTTTTGGGAGCCGATACTGCTTTTGAGCTACAGGCGAACCTGACCACCTTGGGGGCCAGGCGATGTGTGACGCCAGTTCATAAACTGAAAATGATTGTTGTGGACATGATTGGCACATTGATTCTACATTTTGCTAACCTTGTGCTCCTGCTGTTGTATTTGAGGTATGTCTTGAGAATAGGGTTTGACGGGCAGATGGGAAAGATGGTGCTCGTAGCATTTATGGGATGTGTGATAGGTGTATCTTTGGGAATTCTGGTTGGAAGTATCGGCCGGATGAAAGAGGGCATTAAAGTAGGAATTATGCTGGGGGTTTCCATGATATCCAGTTTCTTGTCCGGACTGATGATTGGAAATATGAAAGATGTTATAGAAAAAAACGCCCCTGTCATCAATCGGCTGAACCCTGCGGCATTGATTTCAGATGCTTTTTACTGCATCAATGTATATGACGACCCATCCCGGTTCTACAGAAATCTTTGGACCCTTGGAGTGCTCAGCATCATGATGCTTGTGGGTGCTTACTTGTTAGTCAGGAGGGAACGTTATGACAGTATTTAAAGGCTATATGAAGATAACCAAGAGAAACCTTGGCATGGTTTTCCTGTATTTTATCATATTTTATACGATGGCGGTGGCTATGCAGAACACCTATGAAAGCCAGGAGCTGGATAATTTTTCAGCTGTAAAGATAGATATGGCAGTGGTGGATGAAGATCAGGGAGAACTGGCGCAGCTATTAGAAAGCTACCTGAACGAAATCCATAACGTAAAGGCGTATTCAGATGAAGACTCCCTTCAAGAGGAGATGTTTTATTCCAATATTGAGTACATCGTAAGAATCCCAAAAGATTTGGAGAAAAAAGTGATATTGGGCGGGGAAACTGTAACGGTGACGGCCAAGCCCGGTTCTTATACCAGCTTTTATGTGGATCAGCAAATCAATAGCTTTCTGAATAGTTTAAGGACCTATAAAGCAGCAGGATTCTCCGATGTGGAGATTAAAGAGATCATCCATAGTGGGGATGAGGCAGAGCTGAACCTTGTGGATTTTGGCGGAAGAGGGGGAGTTGAACCCCAGCATTCGTTCATGTTTCGTTTTCTTCCATATATTATGATAGCAGCATTGAGTTATGTATTAAGCTACATCCTGTCCGCGTTTAACAATCCGGATACGAGGAACAGGATGAGGGCATCGGCGATCTCACAAAGAAGACAGATGCTGGAGTCTTTCCTGGCCTTTTGTGTGATTGGCCTGTGCTTCTGGTGCTTGTGTATGGGATTTTCTGTATTGGTATATGGGAAGGCCTTTTTGGAGGATAGCCTGCTTGTTTATTATCTGATTAACAGCCTGGTGCTGATGGTGGTGGCTCTCTCCATCGCCTTCCTGATAGGGCTGTTGGTGAAGGGCAATGCGGCAATCAATGGAGTGGTGAACGTGATTTCCCTGGGAATGTCATTCGTGTGCGGAGTTTTTGTGCCTTTGGCAGCATTGGGCAGTAGTGTGAAAAAGATAGCACAGTTTATGCCTGTATACTGGTATGAGATTATCAATGATATGCTGGCTAAATCCGGAAAGCTTTCGGAAACCATGAAAGTCACTATTTATAAAGGGTATGGAATTCAGTTACTATTTGCCGCCGCCTGTATCTGCACGGCACTGGCTGTGGGAAGATTAAAAAGTCAGGAGTAGAAAAAAATATAATAATAAACCATTGATAGATGAAGCAGCCGCTGTTTTGTATTGGTAACAGACCGATACAAAACAGCGGTTTATTATTGATGGTATATGTTTAAAATTGTCCAGCCTGTAAAAACTATGCAGTATAACGAAGGAGGCGGACTGAGATGGCAAATACAATTAACGAAAAAGAAATTCCTATTGTCGCTATCGGAACATGGGCATGGGGATCAGGCTTGAATGGGAGCAGGATGATATTTGGAACTTCCACAGATGAAAGTATATTAGAAGAGACTTTTAATATGGCAGTTAATCATGGCCTTGTCCTTTGGGATACGGCAGCGATATATGGAATGGGAACTGCAGAGCGAATACTTGGTGAATGTGCAGAAAATGAAGAAATTATCATCTCGGATAAGTTTACCCCGACAAGAAAATTCAATCCGATGTCAATAGAAAAATCATTGTCGGAAAGCACAAAGAGATTAAATGGTAAGATTCCGGATATTTATTGGCTCCATATGCCTAAAAATCTGGAGCAGAATATAGAGTATATGGGATCGCTGCTGAAACAAAGGAAAATCGGTTCAATCGGTGTTTCCAACTGCTCTTTGGAAGAGATAGAACGGGCGGAGCGAATTCTGAATGATTCAGGGTATTCCCTGGCCGGAGTGCAGAATCATTACAGTCTGCTATATCGCGGTTCTGAGAAGATGGGGATTATTGAGTGGTGTCACCAGCATGGCGTTCCATTTTTCGCTTACATGGCACTTGAACAAGGAGCGCTGACGGGCAGATTTGACGGCAGGAACGGATTTCCCATATTATCCAGAAGAGGCCTTGCGTTTCCTAAAAGAAAATTAAAGAAACTAGAGATGTTATACGATGAACTGAAAAATATCGGTGAGAGACACAATCTGTCTATTGCCCAAATGGCCATGGCATGGGCCATATCCAAGGGAACGGTTCCAATTGTTGGGGTGACCAAACCATATCATGTGCAGGCACTGGAGATGCTTAATCATGCTGAATTATCGGAAGACGAGATTACACAACTTGAATTAACTGCTGAAAAAACAGGAATTAAAGTGTCGGGATTCTGGGAGCGATATGGATAACCAAATTTGTGTAAAGCAACTTATGGTGTTACAATGAGGGGAATAAAGACTGTCTCAACCAATAAGTTAGAGCACAAAAGGAGATGCCTATGAAGAGCAGGAAGTTAGATACCAATCATAAAAATCTCATAGTTTCCCTGATACTTTATACATTGATCGCAGCATTTGGAGCCTGGCGGGGATTCGTGATCTTATCCTATCTGATGCCGGCTCTTTCCGTAATGCTTTATAGTGCAGGATATTTGCTGCTTTGCACAGCACTTCCCCTTGGATTTTTCCTGCCCCACAGTAAGTTATCCAAGGCCCTGGATATTTTCGGGAATTACTGGCTTTGCTTTCAGCTGACATTTTTCTTTGGCTCACTGATGGAATGGACGGTGAAGTTAATTACGGTTAATTTATTGCATGTGTTAACGAAGACTCAATATGCAAAGGTTTCTATGATCCTGTTTGTCGTCACGGTCATTGCCACCGTATATGGCATCATCCATGCACGTGTGATACGCATCACCAGATATGACTGTCCGGTAAGGAAGCCTGGGATTCAGGGGAAAACCCTCACCATCGCACATCTAAGCGATCTGCACCTTGGCAGCATCAATGACTATAAGGCCATTAAGAAGGTTGTAGAACGTGTAAATTCAATTTCACCTGATCTTATTTGTATAACAGGCGATACCTTTACGGAAAACATCAAGGATATATTTGAGCGGAAAGAGATGGAAGAATTGTTTCGCTCTCTGAAAAGTAGATATGGGACATATGCCTGTCTGGGAAATCATGACTCCGGCAGTGATTTTTCGGAAATGTTACAGTTTTTTAAGAATGCGGGAATCCGACTTTTATGTGAGGAAGGGGTGGATCTGGATGGAATCCTGCTGTATGGCCGCACGGATATGACTCCCGGAGGAGATTTGACCCACAGGCGAAAGGCCATA
>DVNN01000094.1 GCA_018714325.1 Candidatus Pelethocola excrementipullorum | reverse complement strand
ACATCTCACTTTTATTTTCTCAATAATTCCCACCTCATTATTGACCCAAGAAACCCCGTCTACCTTTGTAAGCGGGTAATTTATTTATTATGTGTTATTACATCAAGCGCTGATAAAATCGCATGTGCGTCTTTAAATGCTGTATCATACTCTTTACTCCCCATCTTTGTAGGCTTACTTATTAGGGGAATCATTAAGCAGGGACACTGGAAGTTGTTTAATGTTATTTTAACGATTAATGACTCAACCTTTTTCTTATGTTTTCTTTTCCCTGTAATTCCCCCTGCAACTGCTCCAAAGCCTCCAAACAGCGCACCACCTATTAGTGCCTGGCCTATTCCTCCACTTGTTATAAGGCTATCATCCTCTAAAAGATCATAGTTTAACAAATCTGTGAATTTTATCCATATCTTACCCCTTACCGCCTGTTTTCCACCGCCTACAAGCTTCTCTGCCGCAACAGACATGCCAAAAGTTCCGACTGCCATCATTCCCTTAAACAAGGATTTGGCAGCACCATCTTTTTTTACGTTAACCGGAATAGCTCCGCTTATCCTGAACATCCTATGGTTTTCATCAATTTGTATAGGGCCAATTTGCCTTGTACACTTGATGGCATTTTTTTGCTGCTCGGATATAGACCATGCCTTTGATGCTACTGTATCTGACTGTATTTCTTCAGAATCATTATCTATTTCTTCAGAACTACTTATTTCTTGAGTAGGGCACCCGCAATTAGGACATGCATCTGCCTTGTCTGAAAATTCTTTTCCACACTCTGTACATATAATTAACGCCATAGCTATTCCCCCGATTCCCTTTTTAACAATTGTAGCAAATTAAGTCGAAAGAGTAAACAGCTATTTATACAATTGAACCATCCGGGAATGTCCACGTGTGCTAAACCTGCAACTACATCATTGCCTACATTACTATTATACAGAATCTCTACATTTTCCAACATAATTGTTGATTTTTTTCACCCTTATGATACTATGATTAATATAAAGGACGGTGGAGATATATTTAATGGTATATATGCAACAACAAATTTTTACATCCTATATTTTGAGCCTACAATTATTGTAAGCAGAATCAATTTGAATTAATCGTCATGATGATTAATAATAAAACATTTATGTGGGAGGAACGTAATGAGAAAGAGTGTGTTAGTGAGAGGAATCGCGTTAGCGGTAATTTTAACATTTGCAGGGTGTGGAGGAAACAATGATAATGCAAAATCAGATAGCGCTAATCAAATAAAAACAGAGGATGTAGCTCAGTCTAATGATGAATCTGAAAAAATAGAGTATACATCTTCTTCATTCAAGGGCATAAACTACAAAATCCCTTCAACATGGCGAAGCGTTCTATCCGACAACGGCCAAAACATGTACTATTATCCTACCGAAAATTCTCAACCAATGTTAATGATTACATACTATGAAATTGAAATTACTGATCTTGAATCCAACCTAGATTCCGTTATGGATGGCATGAAAAACACTGAAGGGACATCAGCATTTAGCGTTAGCAACGGCACTCTAAATGGTAAGAGCTCTCGTAATTTTAATTATACCCTAACTCTAGAAAACATCACCACCAAAGTATCAGGTTATACATTTCCGGCCTTAAGCGGCGTTGCGCACATAATGTGGGGGCAAGAGGAAAAGGATTCTGATGATTACACTTCAATTTTTAACGAAATCCTAAATTCATTACAATATGAAGTAAACCCTCCTTCAACGACGGTTGCACCGACTGCCGAGCCAACGCCATCTGTTGAACCTGAACCATCTGCTACTCCAAGTACAGAAGAGCCTGGCATCACAATGTCACAGCGAAATGCACTATCTAAAGCCCATGATTATCTCGACTATACAGCATTTTCGTATTCCGGTCTAATCGGACAACTTGAGTATGAAGGTTTTTCGACAGAAGACTCTACATACGCAGTAGACAACTGTGGAGCTGACTGGAATGAACAAGCCGCCCAGAAAGCGCAAGACTACTTAGATTATTCTTCATTTTCTAGGACTGGGTTGATTGAGCAACTTGAGTACGAAGGATTCACAGCAGAACAGGCAGAATATGGAGTTTCCGCTGTAGGTTATTAAACTTTAAAAAGGCTCTATACTAAATGTTGGGGTGGCATTGATAAAATCTATGCCACCCCAACATTTTTATATTATAATAACAAAAAACCCTTGATTTTTTTCTCCAAGGGTTTTGTACTGCCGGCGATGGGACTTGAACCCATACGTGGTTGCCCACAACAGATTTTGAGTCTGCCTCGTCTGCCATTCCGACACGCCGGCACGCCTTATTAACTTAACAAGCCGAAAATAATAATATCATATTTTGGCTTGTTAAGCAAGTCCTTTTTCGCATTATTCCAAATATTTTTCTATATTATTGTAGCAGATATTCTTGATGAATCTTTCCAGATATTGAATATCTGATGGAAACTCCCCTTCTTCCACCCAGGTTCCCACCAAATTACAGAGAATCCTTCGGAAGTATTCGTGGCGGGGGAAGGATAAAAAGCTGCGGGAATCCGTGAGCATGCCCACGAATACGGAAAGCAGGCCTTGATTCGCCACGGCCCTCAACTGCTGCTCCATCCCGTCCCTGTGGTCACAGAACCACCAGGCAGGCCCAAACTGGATTTTCCCCCGGTAAGGCGCGCATTGAAAATTGGCTCCCACCGCGGCCAGCATATCATAGTCCTTCGGGTTCAGGCAGTAAAGAATCGTTTTAGGCAGCTTATCCTCCTTATCCAACTGATTCAAAAATGCACTGATTTCCCGTGCAAAGCTGATATCATCCATGCTGTCAAATCCCTTATTGACCCCAAGGGTTTCCAACATTCTGGAGGAATTATTACGCATGGCTCCGATATGTAGTTGCATAGCAATATTTTTCTTGCTATAAAGAGCACCCAGCTTCACCAAAAGAAAACTCTTGAACTTCAGAACCTCTTCCTGAATCAACTCATGGGTTCCTCTTTTCCCGAATATGGCCTCTGCTTCCTCTGCGGTACATGGCAGATATACCCTCTCCTCCAGGCTGTGATCGGAAATTCTGCATCCACCCTCTTCCACAAAATAATCTAGCCGTTCACTTAAGGCTTGAACCAATGTCTCAACCGATGTAATGGCCTTTCCTGTGAGTTGTTCCAACTGTTTGAGGTATTCCTCATAGCAAGGGTTGCAAAGATCCATGGCTCCATCCGGACGGAAGGTGGGTAGTACCTGTATTTCGCATCCTTCCTCTCTCAGCTTTTGATGATAGAATAAGTCCTCTGCCGGGTCATTGGTGGTACATAGCACCTTTACCTTTTGCATCTTCAGAAGTCCTTGTACCGAGAATTCGGCTTCCTGAAGCTTCTTATTGCAGATTTCCCACACCTCTTTGCAATTCCTGGAAGTAAGTGGTTCCTGAATGCCGAAATACCGCTGGAGCTCCAGGTGAGACCAATGATAAAGAGGGTTCCCCATGGCATTTTCCAGGGTCTGCACCCATGCCAGATACTTCTCATAGGGTTTTGCCTGTCCCGTTATCTTCTCTTCCTGAATTCCATAGGCTCGCATGGCTCTCCACTTATAGTGATCCCCTCCCAGCCAGACCTGGGTCAGGTTCTCGTAATGCTTATCCTCATAGATTTCCTTTGCATCCAAATGGTTGTGATAGTCATAAATCGGCATATTTTCTGCGAATGAATGAAATAACGTACACGCGGTCTCATTGGTAAGCAGAAAATCTTCATTCATAAATGCTTTCATCTTGTCCTCCATATGTCCAGTCATAAGGATGGTGCAAAATCCTGTGGTATTCCACAGAACTCTGCACCATCTATCGGGATACCGTATCTGCCGTCCCTCGGGTCGCTATGACGGTAATCCCCTGTTATAAGTTCACTATTCTGCCATCACGTACTTTGCCAGTGTCTCTCCCACAGCACCCGGTTTGGCCGCCAACTCTTTAAAATATCCCAGAACCTGCTCTGCAAGGCCTGCCTCATATAAATCCACTCCGAATAACACCGGATTCTGCATAAATGGTTTCAGGACTTCTTCGGCATTCTCCACCTCACCCAGCTTCAAGGCTGAGATTGCAGGGCAGATGGTATCCAGCATCGGATCCGCGCTCAGTTCAAACGCTTTTCCACTGTCATCCACTCCCATCAGGTAACGGAACCAGCCTGCGTATACCAGTGGAATCATCTTCAAATCTTCCACCTTAAGGTTATCATCTGCCTGATAAGCCTTGATGGTCTCTCCAAATCGGATGGCCAGCTTTTGTGAGGTATCCGTTGCGATTCGCTGTGGAGTATCCGGCATAAATGGATTAGGGATCCTTAAGTTCACCACTTCATCGATAAACTTCTGAGGTTTTAAGATTCCCGGGTCCGTTACTACAGGAAGCCCTTCCTGATAACCAATTCTCTCCACCAACTTCTTCAGTACAGGATTCTTCATCTCTTCTGAGATCAGCTCATATCCCATTAGGCATCCATAGATTGCCAATGCGGTATGCAGTGGATTCAGACAGGTACAAACCTTCATCCGCTCCACTTTCTCCACGGTTTCTCTATCCGTAAAGATAACGCCGCCTTTTTCCAGTGGCAGACGGCCGTTGGGGAATTTATCCTCAACCACCAGATATTCGCATTCTTCAGCATTTACAAAGGAAGCCACGTAGGTTCTCTTACCTGTGATAACAGGCTCTGCATCCTCCACGCCGTCTTTTATCAGAATATCCTCCACCCTTTGATCCGGGCGAGGTGTAATCTTATCAATCATGGACCAGGGGAAACTTACGGATTTCTCATCCTGCAGATAGTCCACAAATCCCTGATCTGTCAGTCCTGATTCCGTCCAGCCTTCCGCAAATGCCATAACTGCAGCCTGAAGTTTTTCACCATTGTGTGAGCAGTTATCCATGCTTACCATGGCAATTGGCAGTTTTCCTGCCTGATAGCGAGCATATAGAAGAGAAGCAATTTTACCAATATAACTGGCTGGCTTCTCAGGTCCATTTTTCATATCTTCTGCAACTGCCGGCTGATAATCGCCAGAGGCATTCACCAGCTGATATCCCTTTTCGGTGATGGTAAAGCTAGCCATCTGAAGAGATGGATTGGTGAAGATCTCATTCATTCTCTGGAACTCTTTCTGATTTTCACTATCCAGAATCACTGATTCCACAATACTTCCAATCACATGTTTCTCCAGGGTGTTATCCGCCTTTAAGGTCACCAGGATGCTCAGGTTATCGTGGGGTGTATTCACCATGTTGATGATGTCATAGTCAAAACCCTCTGCCACCACCAGTCCGGTATCACAGATGCCTTCATTCAACAGGTTCTGCATCACATTGGCCTGAAATGCACGAAAGATATTTCCAGCGCCAAAATGCAGCCATTTCGGCTCAGCCTTGGTCTTCTGTGTCACCGCTTCTCTATCAAATTTGGGAACATGATAGCCAGCCGCTTCCCAGTTTCCATTCTTTAAACCTTCGTTATTTAAACGCATCTTAACCCCTCCTGTTACTTTTATCAATTGCTTCCCACAGTCCATTGAGATATGTAGCTCCCAGGGCTCTGTCATACAATCCGTATCCCGGCATAGCCACCTCACCCCAGATCATTCTTCCGTGGTCAGGACGGACCGGGCCTTCGAATCCGATATCATACAATGCTTTCATAATCTCATACATATCGAAGGATCCATCTGAAGAAAGATGAGCAGACTCTTCAAAGTCATTCTGTGAATGGAACTTCAGATTACGTACATGCGCAAAATGAATTCTTCCTTTCAGAGAACGAATCATATCCGGCAGATCATTCTGCAGATTGGTTCCATAGGATCCGGAGCAAAAAGTCACACCATTGTGACGATTATCCACCATCTTCATCAGACGCAGGATATTGGTTTTATTGATAATGATACGTGGCAGCCCGAATACGCTCCATGCAGGATCGTCGGGATGGATTGCCATGTTGATATCGTATTTATCACATACCGGCATGATGCGCTCCAGGAAGTATTTCAGATTTTCGAAGAGCTTCTCATCATCCACGTCTTTATACATCTCGAATAAATCTTTGATCTTAGCCATACGCTCCGGCTCCCAGCCAGGCATCATGGCTCCATTGGCATCACCTACGATGGACTCAAACATCTCTTCTGGTTTGATTTTATCCACTGCTTCCTGAGTATAAGCCAGAACGGTGGAACCGTCAGGACGCTTTCTGGCTAATTCCGTACGTGTCCAGTCGAATACCGGCATGAAGTTGTAACATACCAGGTGAACACCGGCCTTACCCAGATTTTCCAACGTTTCAATATAGGTATCGATGTACTGCTCACGATCTGGTGATCCAATCTTAATAGCATCATGGATATTTACACTCTCAATACCTGCCAAAGACAGACCAGAGTCTTCTACCTCTTTTTTCATCTCCATGATCTCGTCATATGTCCATAACTCTCCCGGCATTTTTGCATAAAGAGTTGTGATAATTCCTGTCACACCAGGAATCTGACGAATCTGCTCTAAAGTTACTGTGTCATACTTGCTGCCGTACCAACGTAATGTCATCTGCATGATATGTTCCTCCCGCTTCTTGCCCAGCCTTCCTTTGAATTACCCTCGTCGTTTCTTACGTCTATATCAATCATAGAATCTGGGACTGCTATCATATTAAGTGTTTAGTTTCCAAAAGTTACAATAACTTTTCAGTGTGCTCTACATCCATTTCTTTCGGCCTTAGAACTATGTTACACCGTGGCCTTCCTGGCTATAAAATACCTGAATTATTATTTTATTACATAGAATCATTATACATGATTCTTTTTGCATTGTAATGTTATATTTTGCTTGATTTATTGCAAATATTGCTGTATTCTATATTTAAGCACTTAATTACATAATTAATAATGTAATTTCGGTCACTGGGTGTTTTATATGGAGATATGCTAGATGCAATCCAAGACTGGAATGCCCTGCCGAAAGACAGACTACATAATATGAGAGGGATTTACAAAATGGCTAAAAAACGAGTGGCTACCATGGCCGCGGACGACGCGCGGCAGTATATGTTAAAAGAGAATTTTGAAGTTTATGAGAAGTGGGGCATCCCGAGCGGTGCCATGGAGATGCATTTTCATAATTTTTATGAAATCATGTATATTGCAGAAGGTGAATTCGCCATTCTGTTAAATAACACCACCTACCGTCTGAAACCCGGTGACTATATCCTCATTAATATGAATCAATTTCACCACTACCAATTTGTAGAAAAACAGCATGAAAACTGCCGCCGGGTACTGATGTGGATATCCAAAAGCTATCTGGATCAACTGGCCGGCCCCGATGTGGATCTCGACTACTGCTTTACCCAAAGCAAGACCCCAGCCTGGCATTTTCCAGCTCATCACCGGGAACATCTGTCAAAATACCTGACCAAGCTCCTATACCTGGAAACCGATAATACCACCTCCAAAGGAGAAATCCGCCTCTTGGAAAATGCATACCTCACCCTGTTTTTCATCTCACTCAATCAACTATGCCGCCACCCGGAGTTTTCATTCGCTACAGAAAACACCTCCAACAACCCAATGATCCGGACCCTGACCGATTTTATCAACGAACACATCGATCAGCCCATCACCCTGGACATGCTGGCCGAGCAGGCTCACCTGAGCAAATACCACTTTGTACGAATCTTCAAAGAACTGACCGGCATGACCGTACACGACTTCATCAACCACAAACGAATCATCAAAGCCTGCGAACTAATCTGGGAAGGAGAACCCCTGGGCAGCCTATGCCAACTCTGCGGCTTCTCCGACTACTCATCATTCTACCGCAACTTCAAAGCCATCTACGGCATCTCCCCCCGGGAATTCAAAGCCTTCTACGAAAAAGACAGCGACCTCCCCTAACAACCACACCCAAACCAATCCCCCCCTCAAACCTGAGGGGGCCATACATACATACTTACTTACATACATACTTACATACTTACATACATACTTACTTACTTACTTACCTACTTACTTACTTACATACTTACTTTCATATATACTTGCTTGCATACCTACTTACTTGCATATAATTTAACCCCCTTACCCCCATCCCATATATTCCACAAGCATAATATACAACCACTACGCCCTGAGAAACATAGAAATAAAAAGGTACCATAAGCACAATGAATCCTACACCACAAGCAAACCACCTAAAAGTTTGCCAGAAACCAGGAAATAGGGAACCTGATGTTATTTCGTCAGGACTGCCGCTCCCCATGTCCGCGTATGAGACATTGGGGAGCGCGCCCGAAGACCTTCGGCTGAGGGGAAGCGAGCACGTCGAAGGAGCGGACATGGAGAGCGGCTGGCCTGACGAAATAGTATCAGGCTCCTGATTTCCGTCCCCCCCCTTAAACTTTTATTACCCCTTTTACTATGTTTGCTTTATCTGCCACGCAGGAATCCAGGGCTTTCTGGATATCGTCCAGTTCAAAGTAGTTTGTCACAATATCCTTGATGTTGATTTTGCCGGAAGCCACCGCATCAATTGCCATCGGATAGATATTGCGGTAACGGAACACGGTCTTTAAAATCAGCTCTTTATCCAAAGCCATGCCAATTGGAAGCGTCATCTCACCGGAAGCGCTATAGCCTACGAATACGATTGTGGCCCCCTTATTGGCTCCATGAATCAGCTGGGAGGCGGTGATCTGAGATCCTGCGGTCTCAATACCCAGATCGAATCCTCTGCCGCCGGTCAATTCCATAATTCTGGCGGCAGTATCCTCTTCTTTACCATTGATAACCGCATCCGCTCCCAAATCCAGAGCCTTCTGAAGACGTTTTTCCATGACGTCTACCACAATCACCTTAGATACTCCCATCGCCTTCAAGGAAAGCAGGCTGACAAGTCCGATACACCCTGCACCAGTCACCACCGCGGTCTGTCCCAGTTGAGCACCGCCCTGATTTGCGGCATGCATTCCCACTGCCAGAGGTTCGATCAATGCTCCTTCCATGGTGCTCACGTTCTCCGGAAGTTTGAAGCAAAGTCCGGCTTCATGTGCCACATACTCTTGAAATACTCCATCTACAGGAGGGGTTGCGAAGAATATTACATCTTTACAAAGATTATATTTGCCCTGCTTACAGAATTCACACTGTCCGCAGGTCTTGCCTGGCTCCATGGCCACACGGTCGCCGAGTTTCAGGTTTTTCACATTAGAACCTACTTCAACTACAGTACCACCCGCTTCATGTCCCAGGACAAATGGTGGTTCGACGATGAAATCTCCTATTCTGCCGGCTTCAAAGTAGTGTAAATCAGAACCACAGATTCCTACATATTCAACCTTCACCAGTACTTCATTATCCTCGGGCACTGGAATTGGCCGTTCTTGAATCTCGACCTTCTTTATATCTGTCATCACCGCTGTTTTCATCATTCCATCCATGAATAATTCCTCTCTTTCTTGACGTTAGAACTTGTGTTTGCTTCCCGTCCTCTGCCTTGTTTTTTTGTCGTCTTATCTTCTGCATTTCTTTATTGCAGTCTGAGTACATTATAACTCAAATTCGATTTAATGACACGTTTTTTTAATCAATTTTACAAAAGAATTTTACCTACTTGAAAACTTCTGCCTGGCCCCAGGTAAGAGTCCTTAAGTCCATGCCCCTCTGGATATAGAACCAGCCGCTCCATGACCACTCCAGGCTCCTGTCCATAGATCGTAATCTGATTGATTCCCTTCGAAAGTACAACCATTGTCCCGCATACATGCTCCTGGTTCAGGACGGCTTCTTCCCACTCACGGCAGTTATTGTCTCCGCCACGGTATTCCGGGCCCACGATGGAAATCCGATTCATCTCCCCGCCATTTATGGCAATCCCCACGCTTAGCCCGCCACCATAGGTCAATGGATTAGCCGGAGACACATGTAGATTTAACCGGTAACTACCCGCTGTCTCCACATGAAGTTGATAGTTCAAGGACGGAGCACCTTTCACATCTTCAAAAGAAGCTGTGACGGGCATTACCTTCATTCCTGATTCAAATTTGCCATAATCCTCTAATAACTGGAAACCTGCTGAATTTCCTTCATAAACACCATCTTCCTTACTGATGTAGTCGATGGCATCCATGACAAACACGCCTCTATTTCCCAGGAATGTACCTTCTGCAACTTCCCTTATCTCTTTTCTTTTAACTTTCACAACCAAAGGAACCATCTCTATGCCGGAACGGATCTGTAATGTATGAGATCGTTCCTGTTCCGTCGGAAGTTTATCCCAAATCACCTTAAGTGTAATCTGATCCTGGGTTTTGGTTCTCCCTTCTCTTTGGGATAGTTCCAGGAAATCACAGTCTCCTTCTATCCTCCATTCCAGCCAGCCCTGGCCTCCGTTGGCAATTTGAACCACAACTTCAGATACACCCGGGTCCATAAAATCCGTGATCTCCAGTGGCTTTGGAAAGTATTGATTGGTATAATATTCTTCCTCATCCGCCCTGGATACCACCAGTCTTGGTTCCTTAGGAAGACGAATCACGTGGCGGACAGGATATTGCCAGCCCTCGCTGTTCCAATTGGTGAAACCTATGTGAAATGCCTGCTCCATCCCGCTCCATTTTCCATTTTGGAAGGTTTTAAACGCTTCACTTAAAGATTGATCTTTGTCCATGGACCGATCCAGTAAGTCCCCATACTCATTGGCCACAGCTTTTCCCTGGGCCCCATAGAGATGATTCATCCCTGCATAGAGATGCATCTTCAAAAGGTTGGCGGAAGCCGCCACAGTATAGTAGATCATGCTGTAATAACCATCGCCGCATCCCTGACCATTTAACTGTTTCAGCAAGGTCTCATTTCTCTCTTCCAGTTTTTCACACCGCTCCAGCATCCGCTGGCCCTCGAAATAATGGGCTGGATGATAGATTCTGTCATTACAGGCCTCCGGTCTGCGCAGTCCGTTCAGCCTTACTGACTCCTGAAGGACCCAGGCGATTTCCTGTTGCTGCTCCAACGTGGTAAAATCCCCAAATTGGCTTTTTATCCATTGATCCGTATAAAAACCCGTCGTATTTGCCTTAGAACTGCCCCATGATTCAAAGTCATAAGCCAGCTCCATAAAGTATCCCAACGGATATTCCTGAAACTTCAGATCTCCAACATTGACAATCCAAAGTTCACGGACGCCGTACTCATAGGCCTGTGTCATCTGCTCCCAGATTTTTGTCAGAGGCGTGGAATTCACCCATTCATAAGAGATAGGTCCTCCATGGTAGTCCAGGTGATAGTACATGCCGAAACCACCTTTCCGCTCCCTCTCCTCTTTTTGAGGAAGGGCACGCATATTGCCGAAATTATCCTCACATAGCAGCAAGGTCACGTCGTCCAGCTCCTGGAATCCTCTGATTCCCTCCCCCTGGCCGCCGCCGAAATAAAAATCTTCCACTTCTTTATAGACTGCAAACAACTGGGGAACTTTACTCGGATCAGGATTAATATGTTTTGCGATTAGTTTTCTCTGGTTTCTTATAATTTCTTTTAAAAGACCAACATTCTCTTCAATGGTGGAATCCTCCCCCAGCATCATACTTTCTCTCTCCCCACGCATGCCGATGGTTGGCAATACCTGATGCCCAATGCTTCTCTTTAGTCCATCCTCCCAATAGTTCAGCAGGCCTTCTTTATTGGTCACATAGTCCCACTCGGTTCCGTAAGGTGTATCCTCTCCCTTGAGCAGGTCCCATTCCTCACTGGAACGCATACAAGGCTCATGGTGTGACATTCCAATATAGATTCCATACTCGTCGGCCAACTCCATGGATGCCATTCCCGGACCATCCAGCAAGAAGGAGGAACTCCACATCGCAGGCCACAGATAGTTCCCCTTCATACGGAGCAGATATTCAAAAACCTTGTCATACATCTCCGCCGTAAACCCTTGGTAATGTGAAAATGTCCAGTTGCCAAAGCAAGGCCATTCATCGTTTATAAAGAAGCCTCGATACTTTACGGATGGCTCCTTGGAATTCCCATTTTCCACCTGTACCCATCGGACATCCTCTTCCCGAATCTCCGTAATACCTTCATCCAGAATCACCTTTTGATAGGACTTACTGGTCACATCCCCCCAGAATCCCCAGGCCGTAACCCCCAGTAATTCCGATAGATGGAATAATCCATAGATGGTACCCAGCTTATCACTTCCATAGATAACCAATCCCTGCTCAATTCCAAGCAAGGGGGCATCGGTCAGATAAAAACCGTAGGCTTCCCGCTTTCCTCTCAGTTCCCGAAGTGAAGGAATCCGTGTTTCCAGTCCATCAGCCAAGGCACCGCTTCCCGAGGTTGCCACAATGATTGCCTGGGACGATAATATCCCTGCTTCCTGTATACAAAACTTTGTGCCAGACACCTGGAGGACATCAGCTGCAACCTTCCCAACAATCTTCTTAATGCCTGTTTCCGTTTCCTGAGATAGAATTACATCTACCTGTTTATCTCTGATCAATTCTGTTCTAGCCATGATTTCTCCTTGCAAATGATACTTGTAAGAGTCAGACTTGTCAGACTCTCGCGCTGTCGCGCGTCACTTTAGTGACATCCCCCGGAGGGTTTTTATAATATAGGACTCGTGTGTCAAAATCCTGCCCTGTGGGAAATTGTATGAATATGATTGCGGGGCAGGGGTTTGACACCCGAACCCCATGATATAAAAAGAAACTGCCGCAGTCATCCTGCGGCAGCCTCTAATTTCCGATGGCTTGCCATCGTAACTGCTAATTATGTTTAGTATCCGAGAATATCTTTTGTATTGTTGAAAATCTCGTTCACTTTATCTGCATATCTGGAACTTCCTTTGGCCTCACACTCTGCCACATAAGCGTCCCAGTCTGTGTCCAGGCTCTTCTTGCCGGAGATGAACTCCAGAGCTGAAGTATTTACATAGTCCATAAGAGGTACCTTGATCAGGTTCAACTCTTCTTTTTCCTCTTCATTGGAAAGTACCGGAGGCTGAAGTTTCTGATCTTCTTTATTGGCATTAATTCTCTCATTCCACTCTTTCTCATCATCTGTGAACTTAGAAAGCTGTACCTGTGTGTTACCACCATAAGCAAATACACCGCCGCCGAAACCATAGTCCACGTTCAGCTGCTTGGATGCTCCTGGGTTGAATCCGTTATAGTAAATATCAGAATCCAAGGTGATATTTCCGCTGTCATCTTTTGTATAAGTTTCACCTTCAACGCCCCACTGTGTCAATTCATGACCTTCGTCAGAATACCACAGCCAGTCGATAAAACGAAGCATTTTGATAAATCCTTCTTCTCCCAGATCATCCAAAGCACTCTGGCTGATCATGATACCGTTCTCCAGACGTCCTAATGCACTGGAAACTTTCAGATTGCCTTTCGGTCCTGAAGGAGTTGTCAGGAAGTACAGCTCTGAATCTTCTACCTGCATTTTATTTGAGGAGAGGATATCAGACAATTGCTGATAGTTAGCAGAGAGCACATAGGAATCTCCACGGAAGAATTTTGCCTGTGCCTGCTGGCTATCCTGTGTAAATGTTTCGGGATCAATGATTCCATCATTATACAATTTATTGAAATATGACAGGAACACTTTATAGTCTTCTGTTGTATCCGCGAAATAGAATTCATTTTTGTCGAAATCAAATTTCATGCCATCCTGCAGTCCCCAGTCACCACCATCTGTGGAGTTACCTGCTTTTACTCCATAAACATTAGCAGCTAAGTTCAGAGCACAGCCTAACTGATACTGGTCGGACCATACACCGTCTTTTCCAGTATAATCCTGTACCTTCTTCAAAGCATCATAGAAATCTTCCCAGGTCCATGTAGCTTCCTGGCTGAGGTCAACGCCTGCGGCCTCAAATACATCCTTACGGATAATCAGGGAGTATCCACCTGCCACGTCTTCCCACATACCAGGGAGACGATAATATTTACCATCGGAAGCGTAGGTCTGTTTCAGATCATCTTCCATTCCCCACTCTTCAACCTGTTTCTGGTAGTTTGGCATGTACTGTACCCAATCACTGACTGCCACAACCTGTCCGCTGTCTTCATATGGCTTAGAATCATAGATTTTTGGGATGATGTAAGGTGCACTTCCGCTGTTAACTGAAGCAGTTACTTTATCATTGTAGTCAATTCTGGCTACCGTTGTCAGCTTAAAGTCCACATTGGCCTTCTCTTTGATGATGCTCCAAAGTCTCCAGTCATCTTTGTATGGATAGTTCTCATGGTCAGAAAACATCATGGGATAGGTGACTGGTTCCTCGCTATGGAAGGTAACATCTGCACCATATTCGTAATCCAAATCCTTGTCCGCCTCAGATGAGGATAAAGTAGGTCCGCTGCTTGAGCTGGAGTCAGAACCTCCGCCGCATGCAGCCAGAGACCCGGCCATTAGTAAGGCCAGAGTAAGTGAAACTATTTTTTTCTTCATGTTTTTTCCTCCTTTTATATAAAGCAAATAATGCCCTATATCCTGTTTTTGCACCCTATGTTACGATGCAGTCATTTTGCTGTATATCAACCTTTGACAGCTCCCATTGTCATACCCTGTACAAAGTACTTCTGTACAAAAGGATATACACAAATAATTGGAAGCGATGTTAAAACCATGGTTGCAGATTTTAATGTGGCCTGTACACTGCTGGCCTCAGCGGTAGAGCTGGTATCCACGTTGTTGGCACCTTCCACCAGCTGTCTTACCCAAAGAGCGATTGGCCACTTATCTCTGGTATCCAGGTAGAGGAATGGTCCGAACCATTCGTTCCACATTGCCACCAGATAGAATAGTGTCATGGTAGCCAGAATCGGCTTTGAAAGCGGCAGGATGATCTTTGCAAATATTCCATACACGCCCATGCCGTCAATGGATGCCGCTTCTTCCAACTCATCCGGAAGTCCTGTAAAGAAAGATTTCATCAGCAACAGGTTAAATGTGCTGATGGCACCTGGCAGAATTACTGACCACATGGTATCTCCCATACCAAGCCACTGGGTAATCAATATATAGTTCGGAATCATACCGCCTGTAAAATACATTGTGAATACTACAAACGGTGTAAAAAACTTATTCAGACGCAGTTTAGATTTCGACAGCGGGTATGCTAATATTGCTGTTCCGCCGACGGATATAATGGTTCCTACCACCGAATAGAAAATGGTGTTTCCATAAAAGCGGAAGAAGGAATCATCCTTTGTAAGTATATATTTATAGGTCTCCAGGGTGAAGTCGATTGGGAAAAAGGTAACCTTTCCTGCGCTAACCGCTACATCACTACTGAAAGACTGGGCAACCAGGTAGATAAATGGATATAATGTTACAAAAATCACCAGAATCATTACGATGGTATTGATGATCCGAAATACCTGATAGCCTTTGGATGGTTTGATATGCATAATTTTCCGCTCCTTTCTACCACAGTGATGTTTCTGTAAACTTCTTGGATAAGAAGTTTGCACTCGTTACCAGAATCAAACCAATAACAGCTTCAAACAATCCGACTGCGGCAGCATAACTGAAGTTACCTCCTGAAATACCCATCCGGTATACCAAGGTACCGATGATATCCGCACGCTCCTGTGTCAATGGATTGTACAACAACAGAATCTTCTGCATATTATTGGAGGTTACAATACCTCCGATATCCATGATCAGCAAGGTCATAATCGTGGGAAGAATGCCTGGTATCGTCACATTAATTGCCTGTTTGAACCTTCCCGCACCATCTATGGCAGATGCTTCATAAAGTTCTGTATTGATATTGGTCATGGCTGTCAGGTACAGAATCGTGCCCCAGCCCAGGGCCTGCCATACTCCTGAAACGATGTAAATTCCATCGAACCAGGCTGGTTCAGACAAAAATGCTATTTTATCAAATCCAAGACTCTGAATCATTGCATTGATCGGGCCATTGGATGCCAGCAATTCTTTTACCATACCGCAGACAACTACCAATGAGATGAAGTGCGGCAAATAGGAAATGGTCTGTACCGTCTTTTTCCATCTTTTCTTCCTGATTTCATTAATTAACAATGCAAAAATCAGGGTTGCCGGGAAACGTACAAGCAGGTAGCCGATACTCAGACGTAAGGTATTCCCAAAGGCTCTCCAGAAGGTCGGATCCCCAAGGAACTGTTTGAAATATCGAAATCCCACCCATCCCTGTCCTAGAATATTAGCTCCTCCCTTGTATTTACGGAAGGCAATGATATTCCCCATAACCGGTACATACTTAAAAAGTACGTAGTAGAGAATAGGAATCAACAGAAAACTATATAGCTTCCATTCTTTCTTCACATGATGCCAGAGAGAAGTCTTTGCTCCCACCGGCTTAGGTTGTTTTGTTTTTACTTTTGACATGTCATCACCACTTTCTTTTCATATTTTCTTTCCAGGATTGCTGCCGGATTACTTAATAAATCGTTCTTTCCTTCTCATCCGTTATCATGGACTTTCTATAGAAATAGGAGTTGACCTGATCCCGCCATTCTTTGGAATGACTCTTCTGATGTTCCAGACGACTCTGCACTCTGCGAAATGATTGTTCTGGTATCTTTCCTTCCAATGAATCCCAAAGGGCGGCCATCTCTTCCACGTCCTGAACACCTTCAAAATGAGTATCATAGATGTGTTGGATTAAGGTCTTTCCCGTACTGAGCCTATAAGCATAAGGGATGTAATGGAAGAACAACAACAGTTCTTCGGGACAGGTCTCAATCTTCTCATAGATAGAAGCATTGGGTTCCCTGTATTGCTGTACATAACCTGTACCGGCGCTTCCTCTCTCCACTCCGATTCCCTTATGGTCAGCCCGATGATAAGTACCCCAACGGTCATATTCATAACCGTCCACATTCGGTCCATAGTGATGGTTTGGATTCACCATCCAACCAATTCCAAGGGGAGAGGTGTATTTTTCATAAGCCGGCCAGGACATCATGAGTATTTTCATGATTTTCTCCTGAACTTCCTGATCACCGCCATAGGTGCACCCAATCCATTCTTCTGCGATTTCTTCCGCGGTCAGATCCATCTCAAAACTCAGTCGTCCAAATCCATACAAGTTGGCTGCTGCCAGGTCATGGCCTGTCCAGTTTTCATCATTACCCATATTGGCCACAGCTGCGATTCCGCATCTATTCTGGCTAAATGTCTTACCTGTGATGATATCTCGTACGGTGTCGTTTTCACCTTTGCAATATGTATGGAAACCAAGAATTTCCTTAAACATAGGAATCAGATAGCACACATGTCTCTGCTGACCCGTATATTCCTGAGCAATCTGTACCTCCAGCATCTGGTTGGTATGCTCCAATCCGCCAAACAACGGTGAGATAGGTTCCCGTACCTGGAAGTCCATAGGTCCGTTCTTAATCTGTAGAATCACATTGTCACGGAACTGGCCATCCAATGGCATAAAGTTGTCATATCCTGATTTCGCGCGATCCGTCTTTTGATCCCGCCAATCCTGCTGACAGTTATATACGAAACATCTCCAAATAATGGTTCCACCATAGGGTGCCACCGCCTCAGCCAGCATATTTGCTCCATCGGCATGGGTTCTGCCATAAGTAAACGGTCCGGGACGGCCTTCGGAATCGGCTTTTACCAGGAATCCTCCCAGTTCCGGCAGTCTGGAGTAAAGTTCTTTCATCTTATCCTTCCACCACTGCCTTACTTTTTCATCACAAGGATCTGCAGAATCCAGCTTTTCCAATTCCATGGGTGCCGCAAAATTCAGGCTCATATAAAGCTTGATACCATACTCTGTAAAAATATCCGTCATCTGACGTATCTCATTTTCATAAGTCTGATCAATCAGCCTGGTCGCATTCCCTTTCACGTTGACATTGTTAATCACCACCGCATTAATTCCAATGGAGGCTGCCAGTCTGGCATAAGCCCTGGTTCTATCATCAACCAGAACCTTCTGATCTTTAAAAAAGAAGGATTCCCCGGAATATCCACGTTCGATTGATCCATCGATATTATCCCAGTGGTTCAACATCCGGAAAGGAGCTGAAGGCTTCTTTATCACAGCCTCCTTTATGCTCTTGCCGCACTGAAGACTTCGGATAAAAGCAAACGTTCCATATAATAATCCATTCTCTCCTCCGGAAGTGATTACCAGCCTTCCATCTACTTCTTTCAGCTCATATCCTTCTTCCCCAAGTTCCCGGGACTTATCCAGGAGCAGAGAAATATTCGCGTTCTTTTGACTTGTCGTTTCCTGAACGGGATTTCCCAGTATTTCTTCCACTGCTTTCATCATTTCCGATGCAGCAGTCTTAGCCACAATGCCATGGGCATTGGTGAACACATCAACAATATGCTTCCCAGCATTGCATCTCTTGCGGTAGGATAACCATGCTTTTTCGTAATTCATACTCTTCGCCCTTCTACTTTTCTATTTGTGCATCTTTTTTTATGCTATCGTCATTTCACTTGTTATCTTGTATATTTTCTACTTTCTTTTATTTTATTATATGTCAATTTTTGCTCTTAAGCTTCGCACATATTGCCAAGGCCTATGCAGATATTGCGATTTGTCATTACAGGTTTTTAACTTATTTGTGAATTTTACTCAATTTTTTATATTTAATTTTAGTTATATTTCACAATTTATTCCTCATATGAGAATATTATCATTAAATTCAGAACTTTGCAATACACACTTTTTGCAATATCTGCATATTTATTCCACGGCTTCTAAAATCATGATTCAATACGAATAATCCCTCAATTACCGAACGTTTCCCCCATGTCCTTTTACCTTTTCACTCAGAACCATAACAGCAAGAAAAGCAATCTTGCTAAACAAATGGAACCGCAGACTAAAACGTCTGCGGCTCCGGTTTTCTCATTTTTCTTTTATTTTCCAAATTGAAACCACTGGAAATCAAAATTACTGCCTGGCAAGAATACAAAGCTTACGGTTTTTGTCCCGCAGACCCGATTTAGTTCAAAGGTCTGCTCTGTATTTCCATTATGGAATTCCAACATCTGCCGCTCCTCTCCTTCGTCGGATACGAATCTTACGATGATTGTATTCTTCTCCAGAGGGGTACTGCCACATATGGTGATACTGCCTGCGCCTTCCACACCAAATTCCATATTTTCAAATTCGATCGTAACATTATTTCCAATCTCTCTTACCACCTCGGCTTCCCGAATGTAGCTATCTCCATAGATCTTATCACACTCTGATACCAGCAATCTCTGCCATGCCCGATTAATCTTGGAAAAACGAAATCCTTTCAGATGGATTTTCTTTTCCAGCACGAAACAGATGCTCGTCACGCCAGTCAGCCGCTTATTCAGACGATAGGTCTCTTCCTGATAGACATTCCAGATCGAAGGCTTCTGGTAGATCACATCTCCAACCAACGTGGCTCCTGGTTCTCCCGGCATACCCTCGTAGATTTTGATTTCGTAAGGCTCATCTGACAGCGCAAATACAGGCAAGGTTATTTCATCCGAACCATAAAGACCAAAGTCAATGTCGTGGAAACCGACCTGGCTTTCCCCATCTCTGGCCGTAGCAACCCCATGCTCATTTCCATTGCCCAGTTCTCCCTTACTGTAGTCATATAAACCGCCTGTGATAAATTCATAGGGGTTATGAAATGCCTTGCCCAGTCCACTGATCATAAACTCCAGTTGGGAAATCACACGGATCTTATCGGTTCCGCAGCGAGACATACAACGCAGCCTGAACTGTCCATCACTTTTAGCGATGACCTTCACCATCTTTCCATCGGCCTCTATGGAGGCTATCTTGGATGGAATCCCCGCATCATCCACCACGCTCCATACCACTTCCTGATCCGTGGCCTGTTCCGGGCAGATAACAGCGGTCACTTCGGTCTCCCTGTTATCTTCGTGCAGATGGGTTCCGTTGCTGCTCTTCAGCAGGATATTCCTCACCGGTACTTCCGTATTTTCCGACTTCTCCTCCGCACCTGCCAGATAGGCAAGAGGACTGCTGCCTTTCTCAATTTCAGCCTCAGCTACCGGTATCACCAAGGATTGATCCATAAGTCCCTGAGACGTGACCCTTATCTTCAACTCACCGGGCGTAGTCCCCGCTTTCATCACAGCCAGTAACTTTCCGCTGAACAGCCTTCTGCTATAGGTTTTATATCCATCAGTCTCTGTGCTGTCCCCATTGTCCATGCCAACCAGTTCCCCGGCACCTTCCACCTGGATATGCACCCGGTTATTGGCATTTTCAACAGGATACCCCTCCTCATCTTCCATGGAGATTTCCAAAAACAGAAGATCCTGTCCATCTGCTTTCAGCTGATCCGATTCAGGTTTCAGACAGATGCGGGCGGCGTCTCCAAAGGAATGGCGAATTTCTTCCGCCAATACTTTTCCATCTTCGTCACATGCGAGAGCCTTTATCTCACCTTTTGCATATGGCAGCTGCCAATGTCCCACCAGCTGCTCACCCTTAAGGTGATCGATGGAGTAGGTACCCTGACTTTTCCCATTGAAGAACAACTCCACCACCGGCGCATTGGAGCAGACCCGGATATCAATCAACTGGCCTTCGTTAAAGTCCCAGTAAGGGAAGATATGAACCATGGGATTCTTTTTATAATCGGTCCATTCCGCCTGATAGATATAGTAAGAATCCTTTGGGAATCCTGCGGTGTCAACCTGTCCGAAATAGGAGTTTCGTGTATGGTAAGGGGTGGGTTCCCCGATGTAATCAAATCCTGTCCACAAAAACTGTCCACAGGAGAACTGATGGTCACGCTCTGCGATAATGCAGGCCTCTGTGGATTTGGCTCCCCAACTTGTGGTGGAGTTGCCTAAAGAGGAACACTGCTCATCCACATCAGCCAGCACGGACTGCTGATATGGAAAATGATAGATTCCCCTGCTCTGAACGATGGAACCAGTTTCACTTCCATAGATCACCCAGTCGGGATGCTCTGCATGGTGATCGTCGTAATATTTCTCACCATAGTTATAACCTGCTATTTTCACGATATCCGCACATTTCTGTGCATTTTCCCAGGGCATGTAATTGGAACCTATGGTAATAGCTCCATTTTCTCTGGAATCGTGCTCTCTCACCTCATCCACCAATATCCTGGTCCATTCACATCCCTTTTCACTCACATGGGTATCGTAGATTTCATTTCCAATACTCCACATAATCAAACTGGGATGGTTACGATCCCTGCGCACCCAGCTGGCCACATCTTTCGTATGCCATTCTGGAAAGAACCTGGCATAATCATAAGTGGTTTTCGAGGACTCCCACATATCGAAAGCTTCTGAAACAATCAGTACGCCCAATTCATCGGCAAGATCCATCAGATCAGCCGCAGGCATGTTATGGGAGATACGCACCGCATTGACCCCCATATTCTTGAGTGTCATGAACTTCCGTCTCATGGCCTTTGTATGGTAGGCAGCCCCCAAGCACCCCAGATCATGATGTTCACAGACGCCATTCATCTTCAGCTTTCTGCCGTTCAGCAAGAATCCCCGCTCCGGAGAGAATTCTGTGGTTCTAAATCCAACGGTCTGCTCTTCCACCTGAAGGATTTCTCCCTGACTTCTCAAGGTTACTCTCAGCTTGTAACGGTTAGGTGTTTCCACATCCCAACGCTTTGGATGCTCAACCTCGGTTTCAAAGAGATATCTGCTCACTTCCTCTTTTTCAGCATCAAGATAAGAAGTTAACTCACCTTCTAGTACCCTCCATTGGTCGCTGCCCGCTTCGGCCATCTCGTATGTGAGCTCAACCTCTCTGCCTGAGATCTCCGTCTCGATGGATGTTTTCCAGCTGTCATTTGCCCCCTCTTTGGCGCTGAAATAAATTCCATCGGATAGTATATGTGTCTGATGTACGGTCTTTATCCAGACATCTCTATATATCCCTGCTCCCGAATACCAACGGCTGTTGGGGCTTTGGAAGTCCACCGAAACCTTGATTTCATTACCACCCTCGGTTAAATATGGGGTGATTTCGATTTCAAATGCTGTGTAACCATACTTCCATTCACCAGCCTTTTGATCATTGACAAAGATGGTGCTGTCCATATAGATGCCGTCAAAACGGAGAAATACCCGCTGCTCCTCCACTGGCGTCCACTGGATGACCTTCCGGTACCAGCCTGTGCCATCTTCGTATAAGTGATCCGTGTCATAGATCAGCCAGTCATGGGGAAGCCCCACGGCACTGTACATATCTTCTCTTTGATTCATCTCCTCCAGGGAGGTATGAAGGGGTTGTTTACTGAACTCCCATCCATCATTAAATAATTGCATTTTTCTCAATCCTCCTCTATTTCTATCCAAAATGGGCCTGCGGTCAGCCCACTTTTATTACATAATAAGCCACGGTGTGGTGCCCTTGACCAGGCGTACCTCAGATGGCAAGGTTCCATCCCTGTCTCACTGGAAACCCAGACTTCCTTCCCCCTGATTTCCGCCCGGGCCGGATAAAAAATCTGATCCCTTCCTGCCACTTCAAATTCCAGAGGTGATTCCCCGCCCAGGGTCTCAAGGCCGGTTTCTGACCCGGTATTAAACTCCAGGATAATCTTGTCTCCTCTTTTGCTCCAGTGAATCACCGATGGCGCTTTCCAAACCAACTTCTCACCATAAATCATACCACGGATGGCAATGCTTATGCGATAGGCCACCGACTTCTTATCCACAGGATGAAGATCGTTAGCTTCACCCAAATCCAGGTTAACGGTTACAGCGGTATCAGGCAATTCCTCCGCCCTCCTCTGGGCTTCCCTGATCCTGGGCCAGGCATCCCCGCCTGCTATATCAACATCACATCCGGGAAGCTGTACAACCACAAAGGGAAGTTTCTCCTGCTTCCACTGGTTTCTCCAATCCCAAATCATGGCCTTCAGCAAGGCTTCATAACGATCCGGCTCCCCGTCATTAGACTCACCTTGATACCACACGACTCCTCTTACCGTATAGGGAAGGCAGGGGGCCGTCATGCCCTGAAACAATCCTGTGGGCCGCCGGTTAATAAACTCCTGCTCCGGTGCCGGATCACAGAGCGCCCCCACAGAATACTCCCAGTTACCGTCCAACATGATGGAACCATGTTCTGTCACGATGTCGTAAGGCTTGCCTGGAGTGACCCTTCCTTCTCCATTCCTACAGACCAGGCGGATGGAAATCGTATTCTCCCCCGCCTTTAACAGGCCTTCTGGGATTGGGTATCTTCGGGGAGGATAGCAGTATCCCGTCTCTCCCACCAGTACTCCGTTGAGATAGATATGATCACTGTCGGTCATGGTTCCAAATCGCAGAAGACCTGGGACTCCTTCCATATCTGTGGTCACCTGAAACTTCTTCCTCAACCAGACAGATCCGCAGAAATCAGTTAATCCCGTATCCGCCAGGTATCCCGGCAGTTGCATGGGTTTCCAGGAAGCCGGAAGCTGCTTCTTCTCATCTTCCTGCCTGACTATCTCCAATTGCCACTCATGTTCCGCCTGCTCTTGATCTTCCATCAGCTTCTTTCTGTAACTCTCATCCTGAAACTGTTTTCTGATTTCCAGCAGTTCAGGCCACTTCTCAAGCCCTTCCCTGCTGATCCATGCTTCCACCGGGGTGCCTCCCAAACTAAGATTTATCATACCTATGGGTACACCTCTATCCTCATGGAGAAATTTTCCCAGAAAATAAGAAACCGCTGACATTTCCGCCAGGTTTTCCGGTAAACAAGTCTTCCATTCCGCTTTTACATGATCCTCCAAAGGGTCGGTGAAGTCGTATTGTTCCTCCACCTTATAGAGATGGACCTGGGGCTCACCCCTGCCTAAAAACTCCTCCGGGAATCCTTCTCTGACCCTGCGCATTGGCAGTTCCATATTGGATTGGCCTCCGCAGACAAAGACTTCCCCCACAAATACTTGTTCCACCGTCACGTTCTGTCCCAGACTCCCTGTAACCTCAAGCACATAGGGCCCTCCCGGAACCAGATTGCGGAAAAACACCTCAAAATACCCTTCGGAATCCACCACGGTCTCTTTCGTCTGACCGAGCAGCGTTACGCTCACCTCTTCCTGAGCCGGACCCCAGCCCCAGATTCTGGTCTTCTCCCCCTGCTGCAGCACACATCCGTCATGGAGCAGCCTGGGAAGGCTCAACTGTTCTCGCATGGTTCCATCTCCTTTTTTCACGTATAAGTTACTAAGATTTTCCCTTATCATATTATCTTTTCACCATAGATTCATCATAATTCTTGCCTTCTTCTATGCACTTTTTGCGTTCCCCCACACTATGATGCCAGAATCTATCATCAAACCAGCAATATTCTATGAGTTTTCCGCAAATAATGAAATGAATCTTATCCATATTACTGATATACTGTCTTTAAAACAGGAATTAACAAAAATAATAATAAATGAAAGGATGTTATCCACGATGAAGACGAATACGTTTCAAAACCCCCTATTAAGCGGATTTTATCCCGATCCCTCCATCTGCCGTGTTGGAGAAGACTACTACATGGTCACCTCCTCCTTTGTATATTTTCCCGGCCTGCCTATCTTCCACAGCAGAGACCTGGTTCATTGGGAGCAGATTGGCCACGGCATCTCTTCTCCTGACCAGCTTGACTACAAAAACTGTGAGACCTCTTTAGGCCTCTGGGCACCCACCATCCGATACCATGAAGGGATGTACTACATCATCAATACCTTTGTCTCCGAAGGACGAGAAGCCCGCAGAGATAACTATATCATCACCGCCACCGATCCCGCAGGACCATGGAGCAAGGCACATATGATAGAAGGGGCCGACGGCATTGATCCTAGTCTCTTTTTCGATAACGACGGCCGTCTGTGGTATACGGGGAATTATATCAGCTCTGAGGCCCATTACGAAGGCCATCATGGTATCTATCTATGCGAACTTGATCGGGAAACCTTTCACTTTCAAGGTCCCCGCACCATCATATGGGATGGGGCAAAGAGCCGTAGCAAATGGATTGAGGCACCTCATATATACTTTAAAGATGGATATTATTATCTGATTGTAGCAGAAGGGGGAACCTTCACCAATCACAGCGTCATGATGGCAAGATCCACAACAATTGACGGGGATTACGAAATCTGTCCCCGGAATCCGGTTGTAACTCACCGACATCTCTCCTTGGAGCATGAAATCTCATTGGTAGGACACGGGGAGCTGGTGGAAACACAGAACGGGGAATGGTGGATGGTACTCCTGGGAGTCCGCCCCTATCAGAATGCTCACTTTAACCTGGGAAGGGAAACATTCCTGATTCCCATCGCCTGGGAATCGGATGGATGGATTCGTCCAGATACAAAACATGGTCTGGTAAATGTTTTGGAACGACGCCCAAATCTGCCCGCATATCTTCCAAAGCCAGAATTTTTCAGCGACAATTTTGAGTCCTCCTTCCTGAGCAACCGTTGGAATACCATACACCCAAGCCCAGTGCCTTTCTACTCTCTGAAAGACCGCCCGGGCTGCCTGCGGCTATTCCTTCTGCCGGAGTCTTTAAATGAAATCTGTACACCAGCCTTTATCGGCCGCCGGCAGCAGCATAAAAACTTCCGGATGCAGGCCGCCATGGATTTCATGCCTCAGGCGGACACGGAAGAAGCCGGCCTGGCCCTTATTCAGGACGACCGCTATCACTACCGCTATACGGTTACCCTGAAAGATGAACACCGCATTCTAAGGCTTACAGAACGCCGCAACGGCAAAGAAAGTATCTTGGGTGAGATTGAAGTACACAACGAGGGACGGCTCTATCTCACCGTAACTGCCAATGAAGAGGGATACCATTATTACTACGGCTATGACGACCAGAACATGGAGCCTCTTCGCCTTCGGGTAGATCCCACCCTTTTAAGTTCTCTTGTCAACGAGGGATTTACCGGCACCTATCTGGGCATGTACGCCTCCGGCAATCATGTTCCCTCCTCCAATCACGCAGATTACGATTGGGTGATCTACGAAACACAGGCAAACATCTAACCAGACA
>DVNN01000093.1 GCA_018714325.1 Candidatus Pelethocola excrementipullorum | reverse complement strand
TGCTCTGGAGTCCAATGCAGACGTGGCAGCCGACCCGGTTGCGCTGGCACAGATGGCAGAGATATCTGAAGCGGCATATCTGCAGCCTGTATTGGACGAGATGGCTTCTTATTGGACACCGGCAGAGACTATGGGTAAAGAGATCATCCAGGGGGATGTGACCATAGACAATGCAGCGGATAAGACGCAGACAATGGTTGAGGGTATTCTTTCCAGCGGTTTGTCAGAATAAGAGATGCCATGATTAAGTAAAGGGGAAAACGCTTTGTCAGCCTTGGTCTGATAAGGCGTTTTTTCAAGAAGGGAGTTTAAGTGTATATGGCAGAAAAGAAGAAAAAAGTCAAGGAGTCTCTCGCTCAGACAACCGTTAGAACCGCATTGGCCAAGGGGGATATCTATACCAAGATGTCCGCCATCCTCATGGGAACTGGTAATTTTGCCAGAGGCCAGATATGCAAGGGATTGATCTACCTGATCGCAGAGATTAGTTTTCTGTTTTTCCTGATTACTCAGGGTATGGTTTATCTTAAAGGGCTGACCACCTTGGGGATTCAGGAGACAGGTGAAATTTTCAATGAGAAAAAGCAGATATACGAATATACAGCAGGTGATAACTCTATGTTATTCCTGTTTTATGGAATTTTAACTTTATTTATCATAGCCGGTTTTATTCTAATCTGGCGTACCGCGGTTAAATCTGCATTTGAAGCACAGCGCTGCAAAGAGATGGGCAGAAAAGCACCGGGAATCAGAGCCGATATTCATCAGCTGTTTGATAAAAAGTTGTATGGAAGCCTTCTGTTTTTCCCTGTATTATGTGTTGTTTTGTTTACCATCATGCCACTGGCATTTATGATTTGTATGGCATTTACCAATTATGATCGTAACCATCAGCCTCCGGGTACCCTGTTTGACTGGGTGGGAATTGCGAATTTTCAGAAGCTTTTTGATGTGAATGGCGGACTTGGATACGCCTTCTGGCATGTATTGGGATGGACCATTGTGTGGGCCATACTCGCAACAGCACTTAACTACATATTTGGGATGATCCTTGCAATCATCATCAATCGAAAGGAAACCAGAATCAAAGGATTTTGGCGTTTTGTGTTTGTGCTTTCCATCGCGGTGCCCCAGTTCGTATCCCTTTTGATCATGCGCACGATGCTTCAGGAACAGGGGGCCATCAACGTGCTTCTGCAGAATCTGGGCCTGATTTCCGGACCCCTTCCATTCTGGACCAATACCATGTGGGCGCGGGTGACGGTTATCATCATAAACCTGTGGGTAGGTATTCCATTTACCATGCTTCAAGTAACCGGAATCCTTCAGAATATTCCCCAGGAACTGTACGAAGCGGCTAAAGTGGATGGGGCCAATGTGATAGTCACCTTCTTTAAAATCACACTTCCTTACATGCTGTTTGTGACCGCTCCTTATCTGATTACTCAGTTTATAGGGAATATTAACAACTTCAATGTGATTTATTTATTGACCGAGGGCAAGCCGGCAACCATGGATTATTTCAACGGAACGGCAGGGAAGACGGATCTTTTGGTCACCTGGCTCTATAAACTGACCGTTGATTTCAAGGATTATAACTATGCTGCGGTAATCGGCATAGCGGTGTTTGTGTTATCTGCAATATTCTCACTTGCTGCCTATCGGCGAACGGGCTCTTACAAAGATGAGGAGGGATTTCAATGAAAAATGGAGTACACAGCACAAAGAAAAAGGGAGGACGCAGCACCAAGAAGAAGGTGGGGAATATACTGGTTCACATCTTCTTATCGGTGTTGGCAGTCGTTTGGGTTTTCCCCATCTTCTGGGTATGCATGACCTCTCTGAGAGCGGGAAAGGGATCCTATTCCACGACCTTCCTTCCGAAAGAATTAACATTCAATAACTTTACCAGACTATTTACAGAGACAAGTATATTTAATTTTCCCAGAATGTTTATGAATACGCTGGTTGTGGCAGTGTTCTCTTGTCTGTTGTCCATGATTTTCTTGATTTCTATTGCTTATGTAATGTCCAGAATGCGTTTTCCCATGAGAAAGCCATTTCTGAATGTTGCGTTGATTTTAGGGATGTTTCCGGCTTTTATGTCCATGATTGCCATCTACTACATATTAAAAGGAATTGGGCTTACAGAGGGAGTATTAAAGCTGGTGTCTCTGGTATTGGTGTATTCAGGCGGAGCCAATATCCTGAGTTTTTATGTGGCCAAGGGATTCTTCGATACCATACCCAAAGGAATTGATGAGGCGGCCTATATGGAGGGGGCTACAAAGTGGCATGTGCTGACTAAGATTGTGATGCCTTTGTCCCGGCCGATTCTCGTATATACCCTGCTGCAGTCATTTATTGCGCCATGGACTGATTTTATCTTTGCAAAGGTAATCATCGGATCGGAAGCAAAATACTATACGGTGGCGGTGGGCCTTTGGAATATGCTGACCAAAGAGAATATCTACCAATGGTATACGAGGTTTGCGGCAGGAGCTGTTTGTATCTCGATTCCAATTGCTGCCTTGTTCATCTACGTACAGCGATATTATGCAGATGGACTTTCAGGAGCCGTGAAAGGCTAAGATAGAAACTAAAATTTTTGTCTAAAGTAGAGGGGTAATATGAAAAAGATACTGATTGTTGATGATGAAAAGGTTGAAAGAAATGGCCTGCGATATTTGCTGAAAGAGTTTGGAGATGAAATACAGGTTTATGATGTGGAGAATGGAAGAAAGGCTTGTTCGATTTTGATGCAGGAACAAATTGATATCATGTTGACCGATATCAAGATGCCATTTATGACAGGGCTGGAGCTTACTAAAAAGGCCAGGGAATTACAGCCTGATCTCCAGATTGCTATATTCAGCGGATATGGACAGTTCGAATATGCAAAAGAAGCGATTAAATACGGTGTTTCAGATTATATTTTAAAACCGGTGAATCCATCGGAATTCCGGAATACGATTGAGAAGATGATTTTAGCATGTAATGAGAAGGAACGTGAACAGACACTACTAAAAGATAATGAGGAAATCTGGGATAAATTTTTGATCCAGAGATATTTATACACCGGGAAACAGCAGTATCTTGATAAAGCGAAAAAGATGGGTCTTACTTCCGTATGGGGGAAAATTCAGAATATCATGCTATTGGAGACCAATCACCATTTTTTTGAGGAATACGGGCAGCAGTTGGTAGATGAGTTGGAACATGATCTGAACAGAAGCTTATATTTTCTTAATCTGTCGGCTGATCAGGTTCTTCTCGCGTTTTATCACAGTGCTTCGGATAACTATCTGAGGATTGCAAACTACATTCACAATTACATTAAGGAGAGGTATCAGACGGAGTGCTTTCTTGCGGTGGGCCGGGAAATCAAAAGTGTGGATCAGTTTCCAAAGGTATTTGCCGAACTGGAGCGCTTGTTGGAGAACAAGTTTTACAGGACGGACATGTGGGTGTTCTATCCTTCGAAATCAGAAGGCAGGGATATAACTGAGAAGTATGAAAGGGATATCCACAACGATATGATCAATGATATCCGTATGAAAGATGTGGAGCGGCTGAAGACTGATTTTCAAAAGTTCCGGACCTATATTCAGACCTGCCGAAAGGATTCCAAGATGTATCTCAAATTCATCTGCTCAGAGGTTATGAAGGTCTTATATGAAGAGATGGATGAATTGGATGAGAGCAGGTTGAAAGAATGTGTGGAGAAGATTTATTTGACAAATTCCCTCAATGAAATTTTCAAAGAGATGGAACGGTCTATCAATGAATTCGCTTCTGGCCTCAAACATAAGGATAAAAGCAACAGAGATGATGTGGAGAAGATTAAAAAGTACATCTATCACAATTACGGTGAGGATTTGAGTGTTGATTCTCTGGCCGAAAAGGTATTCCTATCTCCGGGTTACCTGAGTTATATCTTTAAAAAGGAGACAGGTGAAAATCTCAGCCGCTTTATCAAAGAATGCCGGATTGAAAAGGCAAAAGAGCTTCTGTCACAGAGCAATATGAAGATTGTACAGATCTGTAAATGTGTAGGCTTCAAAAATGTTTCCTACTTCTGTCAAAATTTCAAGGAGTATTGTGGGACAAGTCCGGAAAGGTTCCGAAGAGGAGAGAATATGGAAGATCGTATCAGGGAGAAAAGCTCTTAAGGGAGTGGATCCGCAAATAGTTATTGAAAAACCAACATTTTCTTAGATTATTGATGTATATAAAAAAGAGCATTTTATTTATACTTGTTGTAACAAAACGAGATAAGAAAAATGCTCTTTTTATCATATAGGGCTTTGGATGACGTGATGCAATTCCTTCAATATTAAGATAGAGACTGGAAAGGCAGGTATGTAATGAGGAGAACGATTAAACGTGGTTTCAGCTATTTCTTAACGATGATATTGACA
>DVNN01000092.1 GCA_018714325.1 Candidatus Pelethocola excrementipullorum | reverse complement strand
CTATCACTCCGGCCAGCTGAGCATGATGACCGCAACAGTGTGCCGCTTCAGTCTTTGTATTCACACACTTATGATCAGGAATCCGCAATGCATCCAGTTCACCAATCAACGCCAGGGAAAAATTCTCCTTTTTACCTTCGTTCAGATATGCCTTCACTCCTGTGACTGCCAGATTATCTTCGACTCTCCCCACCCGTTCTTCCATAAACTTTTGAAACTTCTCACTGGTCCTAAACTCTTTATAGCCCAATTCAGCATTGTGATAAATATCATTGGCAAAATCCAGAATTCTACTTCTGTTACTGTCGATGATTGCTATGATTCTCTCCTCTATCCTGTCCATACACTCACCTCCGCGGCTTCTTACAATTTCTCTTTATTTTCTTTTCCTTATAATTCCTATCGGATTAGTAGGTATATTACCATTAAATTTATTTGCTGTCAATCCTTTTTCCAGATTTTTGTAAAACATAAGAATTTTCCCATAATATAAAAGAAACGCCCGCACCTACGGTGGAACCGTAGTTGCGGACGTTTCGACCTCCCTTCAAGAGGGCTGTCATATTACTTAACCTTTTTTCTTCACTTTATTAAAATACTTCATGCATACGACAAAAATAATATAGGATGCAATAATTAAACCTAGTATCAACCAGCTTACGGTAAACTTCTCATCGGCTTCCGGAATTCTAATCTCACAGACACTGGATGTCATGATAGAAGTAATAAAGCCTGCGATGAATCCTCCCAGAAAGATATTTCCCGTTCTCTCAAAGATTTTCCGGCATAGGATGACCATAACAAAAACAGTTACCGGCAAAATATAAACAGAGGAACCTACCGATGCATTGCCACCAAACATGGGGTTCCATCCTGTGATTCTAAAGGAACCGTAGAAGTATATCAGTACTGCCGCCATAGGGAGCGCGGAAATCAACGCCGTCAAAATTCCATTCAGTCTCTTGTTAGATGTAAAGATATTGGAATATCCAAGACCATCGTTGTTGATTGCAGTCACGATATAGAATAGAGTCAACATAGGTGCCACTAATATCATATAAGGTACTCTGGCGGCTGAAAATGTCTGGAATCCCCAAAGTGTAAACTTATAAGAAACACCCATAAAGTATTTGACACCAAAGATGAATACATATAAAACTGTAATTACAATTAAGGCCAGCAAAATTGTTTTTCCTGCCGACTTCCATCCAATCAGAATTCTATCAAGCTGGGTTTCCTGATTAGAATCGTCCTGTTTCCGGTTCTTATGGAAGGTAAGTGTACTCACAAGCAAGGTAAAGCTGGCTCCCAGCACACAAATAAGCGGGATATAAACAAATCGGGCGGAACGGAACAAGGAATCGTGCCATGAACTTAATTTCATTATATTCAGCCACCATATAACGAATATGGTAAACAGAACTCCGACGATTACGCCGATCCAATGCCATATCTTATTACTTTTACCTGTGACCTTTGCAATCTGGGGCTCCGCAGCCATCACCTCTTTAAAGAAATTACTTTTTTCTGCTATCAGAGATGCCAGGAATACCACAAACATCAACAGACCAGTCATCCCAACGAGTGCAAAGATATCATATCCCCAGACAAGTGAGGCATTCTGGCTTGCCCCCACCGGAGAAGGTACTACTCTGGCAAAGAAATCTAACATCTCTTGTATACAGGCTACTAAATAATGTCCGGCCATATGATCCGTATCAATCACATTGATTTCTCTGGTTGCTGTTGCACCATCAAACTCTTTCTCATAGATGGTTTGTGCCTTTCTGCTCTCCAGACCTTCCGGATCTTCTCCGAAATGTAGAAATGACTGGGCGCTTGGGGTCTCGATATAATCCACCGGTGAAGTCAGTGTCTCCATGAACCGGTTGGCATCATTGGAGTAAACGCCGGTATTGTCAGCCTTCTCCGTGAAGAAGAACTCATCGTATAGATCGGCCAGAACAGCCACGTTCCGCTGTCCATATACATCCGTAAAACCTTCCTCATTTTTGTAAATAGGATCGCTGAACAATAGATAGAGGTTCTTCACAACATTTAATTCTTCATTGTCAAGCTCCAGAGCCTCTCCACAGGCTTTCGCCCCTCTGGAATACCCCATCAAAGAAACATTGTCAGCATCCACAAATGGCCAATTCACCACTTCCCTGACTGTATCATAGACGCCTCTTCCGGCAGTCAGCCACTGAGAGTCAGGCAGGTAAGAGGAATCTCCATGACCATACATATCAATTGATACTGCCACATATCCACAACGGGCAAGCTCCAGGGCATAGCGAATCATCAATTCCTTATCATCGTTTCCCCCATGAACCACCACGACCACAGGTGCCTTACTCTCCGGCGTGGCATTTTCCGGTATATAGGTGTACATCGTCTGGGTAAAACCCGATTCCGTTACAATGTTTCTCTCTTTTATCTCCGTGTTTCCATAATTAGTTTGAAGTGTACTCTGCCCTATTGCTCCTATGATGCACAGAATCAATGACAAAATAATCCCCAATCCATTTCTGTAAGTTTTTTTCATACTGATCTCCCTCCTTCGTAACCACCGGGAACAATAACCCTTCCCAGCTCTCCTTAATTTTCCATCGACCGGGCCACATCCGTGAAGATAACCCCCAGGCCATAGGCTCCTGCATCCGGATATCCCAGACTTCTCTCGCCTACCGCTCCGGCTCTGCCCATGCGGGCTACGATCTTCTCGGTAGCCTTTGCTCCTTCCACCGCCGCTTTGGCTCCTTCCATAAGCGCGGCTTTTACATCCTTCGCCGAGGCCATCCTGGACAGCGTGTCCGCACATGGCACCAGGGCATCAATCAGGGTCTTGTCCCCCACCACTGCTCCACGGCCGAAAGATCGCTTTCCGGTTTCTTGGATACCCTTTACAGCGGCCTGCATCATTTCGGCAAATTCACTTAAGGTCAGCTCTTTTCTATCTCCTGCGAAAAGACCTGCCGCCCGAAATGCCGATCCCCAGATAGGGCCGGAAGCACCGCCGCAGTATTCCATGATTACCATGGAAGAATCCATCAAAAATCCTCCGATGGATTGATTTTCTATTACATGGTTCCAATCTTTCTTCAGTTCCCGGAAACCTTTCGCAACACTCATGCCAAAGTCTCCGTCACCTGCATGGGCGTCCACCTCACAGAATGGAACTTCATTTTCAATAATAGACTCGCTCATCTTATCTACCATATAAATTACATTCTCCAGTGTCACTTTATCTTCGCTTACCTTTGCATAAGAAGCTTTTGTCTGGACTTGATAAGAAACGGCTTCCCGGCTTATGGATTCCTTTTCAATAATGGCAGCCTTTTCGGTCATCTCATGTCCCGTCACCTTTAACCCCGCCGTATCACATGGAGCATTCAGATATTTCTCTAACTCATCATCCAGATTCAATAAAGAGATGGATGCCCCTGCCATATCGATACTGGTCATATAGTTACCGACCAATGTCTTGCCTATGGTGATATTTCTGGCCTCTAATTCTTTCGCTACGGAATAATTCAACAGATAAAGCTCTTGAGCGGGTGTGCCCCCGAATCCATTCACCAGGAGGGCAACCTTTTTCACTTCACCTGTAAGTTCCAGTTCTTTTACAAGGGCATCCACCATCCTCTTGGCTAATTCATCGGCTGTCAGTACTTTTTCTCTTTGAATTCCTGGTTCTCCATGAATTCCAACACCATATTCCATCTCATCTTCGCCCAATTCGAAGGTAGGTGTCCCCTTTGCCGGAACAGTACAGGAAGTATATGCAAAACCAATGCTTTTCACATGGGAAATGGCCTTATTAGCCACCGCCTTTACCTCCGCCAGAGAAAGCCCTGCCTCCGCAGCCGCTCCCGCTATCTTATGTACTAAGACAGTGCCTGCCACCCCTCTTCGCCCTACGGTATAGAGGCTGTCCTGAACGGCGATATCATCGTCCACCTTCACATAGTCAACGGTAATTCCTTCTTCACCCGCAAGCTGGGCCGCGTTCTTAAAGTTCATCATGTCACCACTATAGTTCTTAATGATGAGAAGCGTGCCTTTATCACTTTTTGTCTCTTTTATGGCTTTATATACCTGAATCTGAGAAGGGGAGGCGAATACGTCCCCACATACGGCAACATCCAACATTCCTTTCCCTACAAACCCTCCATGGGCGGGCTCATGGCCACTTCCACCCCCGCTGATCAATGTCACTTTATCAGGGGTTGCCTCACGTCTCTTAATACCTTTATAGTCATCGGCAAAGACAAGCTCTCTATGGGCAAGTGCCATGCCTTTACACATTTCCGTTACCACATCTTCCGGCTTGTTTATAATTTTCTTCATGCAATTGTCCCCCTTTCTTTGTACATTCTTCCAAGGGCATCCGCTACTTTAATAGCAGAAGCCACCATTGAAGGTGTTACGTCAAATGGCATCGCATGGATCGATTCTTCTGGGATACAGGCCTTTTCTCCCACCTGAAGAAGCTCTTCTTCTGTAATTTCGTTCACTCCGATATCCGCTAAACAGATTGGAAGGCCGATGGATGAACAGAATTCCAGTACTTCCTCTATCTCTTCTGTGGGCGCATTCTCAAGGACTAATTGTATTAAGGTTCCAAATGCAACCTTTTCGCCATGGAAGAAGCCGTGAGCCCCTTCTAGAATTGTCAGTCCATCATGAATGGCATGTGCCCCGGCAAGACCAGCACTTTCAAATCCCAGCCCCGACAGTAAGATATTGGCCTCAATAATATTCTCTAAGGCCGGAGTGACTTGTTTGCAGTCATTGGCTATCTTGGCTTTCATACCATCTGCAAGTAAGGTTTCATAGCAGAGTCTTGCAAGAGCCAGTGCCGCATTGGTTCCCCTTGCCGGTGGGCATTTCCCTTCTCTGACACCACAGGGAAGGCCTGCATTTACCTTTGAGTAGGATGCTGCGGTGGCTCTGGCTTCAAAGTAGGTGGACAACGCATCACCCATGCCGGAAACTAAAAATCTGGTTGGAGCCGCTGCGATAACCGTTGTATCAATCATCACCACGCTGGGGCTTTGCTTGAAATAAGCATAATCATCGAATGCTCCATCGGGCGTATACAAGACTGCCGAATGACTGGTCGGGGCATCTGTGGCCGCAATGGTTGGAACGATTATTAAGGCATCGCCTTTTGCCACGCATTTGGCCGTATCAATTGCCTTACCGCCGCCGAGGCCGATGGTGCAGCTGCATCCTTTTTCCTTCGCCAGGTTCTGCAGCCTTTCAGCCTCTTGTCTGGAACACTCGCCGGTGAATCCACATTCTATAAAAGTAACATCGAATTTATCGGCTGTCGCCTTAAGTTTCTTCTCCACTCTCTTCACATCATCCGGGTGAGCGATTAAAAGTGCTGAATCACCAAAAATCTTCACGAAATACCCTAAGTTTAATATCTCGTCTTCTCCCTGGACATACTTGGTTGGACAAATAAATGCTTTTCTCATTGTGCTCCTCCTATCCTATCGGGCTACTTTCTCATGTTTTGCGGGACCCAAATTCATGTCTTTTCATGCTTGCATGAAAAACATGACCTTTTGTCCTTATGATACCTACGAATTGCTACGCACTTTGTGCTCTCGCAATTCTAAAAACATTCGAAATCCGCCCTATCGGGCTACTTTCTCATGTTTTACGGGACCCAAATTCATGTCTTTTCATGCAAGCATGAAAAACATGACCTTTTGTCCCTTGATATCATTGTATCAAATTTAAGAATCGCTGGCATTGAGATAAGATGACAAGAAATTATGATAACCAATCGTAATTTCTTGCCATCCGTATGATAAATAGGAATTTTTTGTCCTGTTTTTTATTGAGTTTTACAATAGGAGCGGTATAGGGCGGGGGTTACTCCCACATATTTTTTAAATACCTTGATGAAGTATCCAGCCTCATTAAATCCTAATCCTTCGCTGATTTCCTGCACGGTGGTATCCGAGGACTCCAGTATCGCCTTTGCCCATTCCACCTTTAGCTTCGTGACAAACATGGAGTAACTCTCCCCCACTTCCTTCGAAAAAAGGCGGCTTAGGTAACTGGGACTGACGTGGCAATGTTCGGCAAGTTGTGTTAATGACGGAGACTCACTCTTATGGGTATATATATAATTAAAAGCCTGGGTAATGATGCTGTTATGATGTACCCGTTCTTCTTTTTCTTTCGCAATCGTATCCGACTTCACTTTTTTCTTAATGTTGGCTTCCAGGATCACTTCTGACATGGCATCCTTAATTCTTTTCGCTGATTTCAGCTGTTTCGACTCATCGCTTTCTAAAAAATCCACATCCTGATTTTGATAGACAGCTTCATACATATTGATAATCTCCATCTTATGGATGGATTCTTTCACCATATAGTTGCATAGATAAAACAACATATCTGCAATTATCTTAATTCGTTCTTTTGATAAAAAAGGCAAGGCATGATACTCCTTAGCCAGCCTTACTTTCGCTTCATCCAGAACGGCTTTATCGGCCGGAATAAATATCTGCTCTAAGTCCCCTTCCCTCCCATTGGCTACCCTCACTTGTCCCGCCATGATTGCGCCAATGTACTTGTCATTCACTATAATAGGAATTGCAATATCCACAATTCCCAAATGACATCGATATATGTATGCCTCATTGCTGCGGACGGCTTCCAATCCTCCTCTGGCATCACATTTCTGACAATATTCACTTAGCTCTTTATCATTACGGATACTTTGACAGAAAGCATGACAGCAGCTGTGTTTTGTAACCGGAACCCCTTTATAGTCCACAGTGATTATCGCCATGCCGGTTACATTGGCAAGGGAATCCTGTACAATTTCCCATTCTTCAATATCAAAGATATTCTCTAACTTCATCCATTTCTTCACGTAAATTCCCCCATTGCAATACATACAACTGATACTATACTCAATTATAACATTTTCTCAATTTATTGTACATGATTGATAAAACGGAAACAAAGCAGACTCTGGCGCTGACGCGCGTAAAAAACATCCCAGAAGCTACGCTTCTGGGATGTCATAGGGGAGGATAAGTATTCAAGTCATCTTTTGTATACTTACATTATACCCCTTTTCCTTTTTATCATACACTTTTTAAAAATATTTAAAATAATTTTTAGACTGCTAAGAACGCCGTATCAACAGCAGCAACAGTTGAGAATAGCGTTACAGGCCAGACACTGGCAGCACCAGTTTCCAAAACCTGAGCCCTCACGGTCAAAACCATAGTCCTGACCCATGCTGGTATACCACTGACCACCGCCCTGAAGCTGTTGGAGAAGCTGACGGTATTGGAAATTATCAGGTTCCATATTAACCGCCTGCTGGGCATCCTGCACCGCATTGATATTGTTGCCTAGTCCATAGTTTGCCACCGCGTGGAGATAATACCAGTAGGCTGTATGCCCTGAAATATTGTTCAGCACGTTCATGGCTTCGCTATACATACGGTTGTTGATAAAGTTGGCCGCAGCACGCATTTCCACATCTGCTTCACTATTGCCATAGGGATTCTGCTGCCTGTTGCCCTGACCGTATCCGCCAAAACCGCCAAACCCACCGTATCCGCCATAACCACCGTAATCCTGGCCTGAACTTCCGGAAGACGAAGCTCTGCCTTCCTTCTCATCCATGATCTGTTTATAGGCCTGCTGCACCAGCTTAAACATCTCTTCTGCCTGAGCTTTATTGGGGTTATTAATATTTGCATCCGGATGATATTTCCGGCTTAATGTCCGATATGCTTTTTTTATTTCATCCGTGCTGGCATCCCTGGAGATTCCCAGCACCTTATATGGATCTGCCATCTGTTATTATTTCTCCTCGTGTCCGCTATCTTCCGCGGCATTCTCTTTCTTTTTCTTCATCTTTTCCTGATCATATTTGGTCCAAATTCCAATATACAATATATTCCGTAAAATGTCCACATTTTCTATGATGGGAAGCTTTTCAAATGCCTTGGAAGCCGAAGCGGCCATCATCGTCAGAATCTCTTCCGCCGCCTTATCGAATTCCGGGGTTTGCTCTATGAATTTGAACGGATTATAATTCCCGCTCTTCTTATCCTTTTCCAGGTCTTCATAAGCATCCATAAGATAGATGTATTTACCCAGAAAAAATCCCAGTTCCCGCAGATCCTCACTCCAGATATCATCCCGATACGCATAAATCTCTCCCAGTACCTCACCGGTCAGGCCGGCCGCCAGATCCAGGTCATCGGAATTCTGCTCTTCACATTCGTGAATCTTTCTCAGATATTCCTTCACCGCCTTGGTCTGCCGCGGATATTGATCAGCCACCTTTAAAAATGATTTTCTCAAAATCTTGGCAGCCGTATAACTTGCCTTCTTCCGCTCGTCCTGCCAGTCATCCAACAGGTTATAGTAGGCCAGAAGAATGTTCATATCCGATGCATATCTGGTAAATTCATTGCGCAGGCAGGGGTGCTTCTTCATAGGATGCACCACGCAGAAGTGCTCTTCTCTCTTAGTGGCATCCTCATATAAGCCGGTCAGCAACACCGACAGAAATGTCATATCATAAGTCAATGTCAGCCTTCCCGCCTGCCCGAAAGATTCTTTCAGCTCCTGACATACACCACAGTAGTATGCCTGATACTTCTGATAATCTTTTAACTTCAGTTCTTCTTTGTTGATGGTCACATAACCAAACATCCAAAGTCCCCCTTATGTACGTTTGATGAATTCATGCTGGCATTTTGGGCAGCGAATGGATATTGTGCCCTTACCTTTTGGAACCCTCACCTTCTGATTACAGTTGGGGCAACGGAAATAACTATGATCTCTATCCTTTGCCTGACGTGCGCCGCCCTTAAAGAAGCCCAGGAACTTTCCTTTCCATTCCAGATACTTTTCATTTTCCGCATAGCGATTGCTATGCTTTCGCGAGAACATGCGCACATAAGAGGTTACCAACAGCACTAAGGCGATGAGATAAAACCAGTTGTTCCCTGTGATCATGGAGATCAGCAGAAAAGCCAAAGATGCATACATGGAGAATCTGCCCAGCTGGTCAAGACCATATCGCCCTGTCATAAAGTTTTGTAATATCTCTCTTAATTTATTCATGAATTGTCACGCTCACTTCCTTTTCTTCACTTGCTTCTATCATATTTAATTTGTCTTCTAAGCATTACTTTATTCCTTTTATAAGGAAAAAGCAATTCTTTGGCCCATTAAATCTTTCTAAACTTTGTGAATTATTCGGAAGATAAGGTGGTCAGCAGCCTGCTAAGTGCCCTTTTCGTATCCTCATAGCTGGTGAAACGCAGAGCCTGAAGCCCGGCATCCCTGGCGCCATCCACATTCTTCTGTCTGTCATCGATAAACACCGCCCGCTGGGGTTTGATGTTATACCTGTGAATCAGCTCCTCATAGATTCCCCTCTCTGGTTTAATCATATGACACTGGAAAGAGAACAAAGCTCCATCCACCAGAGGCAGGAAATCCAATTGTTCTTTGGTCTGCTCAAACATTCTTTCAGAATAGTTGGACAAGATATAAACCCTTAATCCAAGCTTTTTCAAAGACTTAATCCAGTCACCGGCATAGTCAAATGAAAAAATGGTTTTACCCTGGGTTTCATAGAGCATTCTCAATTCCTGCTCATATTCGGGACAGTTTTTCACAAATCCTTCCGTCAATTCTTCCGGGGTCAGCTTGCCCCGGTCGGCCTCCTCCCACAGCGGATTCAGGTACATGGCCTCTGCCAGAATCTCCTTCATGTCTTCATCGTAATCAAAGCTGTCCAGATACTTTTTCCAGTTATAATCCACCAGTACGTTGCCGACATCGAAAATCACCGTATCGATTTTCATGCCATACATCTCTTTGTTCTTTTCTTTCAACCTGCGGTATACCAGAATCATGGCGTATATCAGCACCGGCACCATAATGGTAGAGTACAGGCAGATTTTAAACATCGTATAGGCAAATGGACTGTCAACCATGGCGAAAATCAATGTTGCCAGATACAGTCCCAGCAGCAGCACCGCTCCTAGAATTGCCAGGAATCTCTTAGCATTTTTCATCTTGTCACATCCTCCTATATTTCCAATCAATCTATTCGTCCGAACATCTTATCCATCGTCAAGCATCTTGAGAATAGACAGACTTTTAAACTTCCGGTCAATCACCTTGGGCATATACCGGTCCATAAGCCGCTCCAGTTCCCTTAAAACCTCCGGCTTCACCGTAAATGTATACAACTTGTCCATAGGGGCAGATGCCACATATTGACAGGTATATAACGCCGAAGGGCTCATGTTTTGAACCTCCGGAGCATATTCTCCATTGACCGTCAAAGCCTTTATCTCAAAGATCCTGCGCACCAGCCTGTTTTCAAACTTATGGCTGAGCAATGCCTTCAGCGATACATAGAGCAGATTCAGCATCTGGGCCTCATCGGTGCCTTCCCGGCCATAATAATCGGCAAATTCCAGGAAATAAAAGCCGTAATAAACCCCGGGCTGCTCATTGGCCAGTTCCATAAAATACTCTCTTATATCCACACTGACCAGACTATAGGAGGTTCTCCCCTCATATACCGTAAACGAACCGAATACGAAGGGATTGGTTGCGGCCATCAACACACTGTTGGGTCTTCGGGCACCACGGGCAAACATGGTCAGTTTCCCCCGTTCCCTGGTCAGCAGAACCACCCGCTTATCATAATCACCAATCGGCATGACGGACAGAACCATCCCTGTTACTTGAATCGGTTCACTCATACTTTCCTCCAACATCCACCTGGCAAAACTGAACTATATCTCTTTCTTATCATACCCGAAATTCTTAATCAGGAAATCACTGTCTCTCCAGTCCTTCTTCACCTTGACCCAGAGTTTCAGATTCACTTTCTGATCCAGAAGCCGCTCAATCTCATAACGGGCATTGGAACCAATCTTCTTCAACATAGCTCCCTGCTTACCTATGATGATTCCTTTATGAGATTCCCGTTCGCATACGATGGTAGCATCGATATCGGTCATCTTGCCTCCGGTACGTTCCTTCATACTGTCGATATAGACCGCGATTCCATGAGGTATCTCCTCATCCAGCGCGTGTAATGCTTTTTCTCGAATGACTTCCGCCACAATCTGACGCATGGGCTGATCCGTCACCGTATCCTCATCATAGAACTGAGGCCCATAAGTCAGATATTTGAAAATAGAATCAATAATATCCTGGGTATTCTGGCCTCTCAGTGCCGAAGCCGGGATGATCTCATCAAAGTCATAGAGCTTCCGATAGGTGTCAATAAAGGCCAGTACTTCTTCCTTCTTCACCGTATCCACCTTATTGATAACAAGGATGACCGGAAGCTGTGCCTTCTCCAGCTGCTCGGCAATGTGCCGCTCTCCGGCGCCTATGAAGGTACTGGGCTCCACGAGCCACAGAATCACATCCACCTCCTGAAGGGTACGTTCCGCCACATTGACCATATATTGTCCCAGTTTGTTCTTCGCCTTATGAATTCCAGGCGTATCCAGAAATACAATCTGTCCCTTCTCACAAGAATACACCGTCTGTATCTTGTTTCTGGTGGTCTGTGGCTTCTTGGATGTGATGGCAATCTTCTGGCCGATCAGGTGATTCATCAACGTGGATTTACCCACGTTGGGCCTACCGATGATTGCCACAAATCCTGATTTATAATTTTCACTCATACTGTATTCTCTCCATGCCTTCTGGGCTTCTTAAAATTGTTTGATTTCTTTAAAGACTTCTTTGTCTTTTTCTATCTCTGCAGAGCTTCCAATCACACAGATATTGTGCTGGGAAACCACTGCATCCACCAGCTCCGCCAATCTGCGGATATCCTCACAAGAGGCGCCTAATATCTCATCCCGTTCTTTCTGGAAATCTGCTTCGGTCAGCCCGCTGAAATAGGCATTCAGCGAAACACTTCCTTTGGCAGAAGGATTCAGCGGTGTATCCAGTTCGCTGATAGTTCCGATGATATATTTGGTCATATCTCGTTCCGGGCAGTCGAATTGATTCAGATAATCCTTGATTCCCTTATAGGTCTCCAGAGTCTTGGACAGATTCGGATCACGATAGGATACCAGATAAGCCTCTCCTGTACGCTTAAATCCACTCATACAGCCGTAGGCACCGCCCTTAACCCTCAGATTCATCCAAAGATAATCATAATTCAAGATCATCTTCAGAATCCGTAAGCTGCCTGTATAGTCAAAGCCCGCCTCTCTGAAGTTTCCGCAAGTCGCCACATACTGCACCTGACCTGCCGTCTTAAATGCCTCATTTTTCTGCTCCAGACGATACTGGATGCCTCCCTGCTCCAAGGTATCTTTGTGAAGATATTCCTTCATGAAAGCGATCCGCTGCTCCATGCCCTTATAACCATTCTCGTCGGCGGTAACACTGACGAACAGATTCTCAGGACGGAAAATATATCCCATCAAGGTTTTCAGTTTATCTATCAAGTCTGCTTTTCGCTCTTCAAAATTCTTCTCGAGATTCTCAACCAGCTCATAGAAGGTGATACCTGCAATCTGCTCCTGGAAGTAAGATCCCGCCGAGAAATAAGAGCTGGCTCTTAGTACAGCGCTGGAATGACCCGCACCGGGAATCGCCTGCTGCAATCTGGCCTTTAAGCTTCCCAGGATTTCATAAAGACGCTTCTCATCATCCAGTTTGGAAGTATTTAGAATCTCTTTCACCATATCAAAGGCAAAATCCAATTTATGATAGAGGCACTTTAATCTGACGCCGAACATTCTGGTACAATCATCGTTCCGTGCAGGGTTTTGGAATACCTGCAATCCACAACTGATTCCACCGGTATCGGCATTGATTTCATTGAACAATTCGCTGTAGCTAAAGCGCTCCGTGCTTACATACCCCAACACCGACTTCAGAATTCCCATATAAGATATTAGTTCATCCGGCACGTGTTTGGTGTCAAACAACAGACTTACATAGGCGATTCCATTGGTGAACAGATTATGATGCAGGAGAACTGTATCTCCCTGGCGATGCTCTTCATGATACAACCGGATGGATTCTTTTCTGATATCCGAACGCTTTAGCAGAGGAATACACTTCTTGATCTCCTCGCTGTCTTCGGATTCCTGGAACTCCTTTAATGCCCTGGTCTGTTCCACCAAGCTCTCCAGCTCTTCCTGGGACAGGGTGGCCTTATATGATGCCAGCTTCTTTGCCGTCTCCTGCTCGTCTCTCTCTGTCAGCCCTTTTTCCGGCACAAGTGTCACCATGGAGGAATGCTCATTTGACAGCAGGTACTTCTGAATCAGGCCTTCATAATAGCCTTTCTCGGCCTCTTGTTTCAATTCCTGGAATACTTCCAGCTGCTTCAGATGCATCCATGGTTTGCCGTCATCATATAACCAGCTGTCGAACACGTCGATCCCATAGATCAGTCCCTTGGGATAAGATGCATAATCCGCCTCTCGGAACCGGAATTCAAAATAATTGATACCGGCCAGAATCGCCTTCTTGTCGATTCCCTGATCCACGATATTCTGTAAGGTATCGTGAATCACCTTCAGGAACTCTTCCTTGTCGGAAGCGTTGGCATTCTTAGCCACGATCTGGAAGTATGGCTGTAAGATTCCGTCCTCGTATGATCCCACCACGTCTTTTCCGATGTGAGCATCTAAAAGGGCTTGTTTTACAGGTGCTCCAGGTGCATCCAGCAGGGCGTACTCCAGCACGGAAAATGCGACGCAAAGCTTCACATCCAATGTGGTGCCTGCAGCCATATTGTAAGATAAATAGGTGTTGTTCTCCTCTTCCTCATGGTCCAGAATCGGATAAGAAAGCCGCACATCCTTCCTCTCACCAAACGGTTTCTGAAGTCCAATTTCAGAATCCACCTGAATTTTGTCGAAACTGCTCAAATATTCCTTATCCAGCCAGTCCAACTTCTCCTCCATATCCATGTTTCCATAGAGATAGATATAGCTGTTGGATGGATGATAGTATTTTCTATGGAAATCCAGGAATTCCTCATAGCTCAAAGAGGGAATCACCCTGGGATCTCCTCCCGATTCCACGCCGTAGGCCGTATCCGGGAACAGGGTATTGAACACTTCACGGTTTAAAACCTCATCCGCTGAGGAAAAGGCACCCTTCATCTCGTTGTACACAACTCCGTTGTAGGTCAGGGGATCTGATTCCTGCTCCAGATGATAGTGCCAACCCTCCTGCTGGAAGATTTTCTCATTCTTATAGATATTGGGGTAGAAAACCGCATCCAGATACACATCCATCAAGTTCTGGAAATCCGTATCATTGCAGCTTGCCACCGGAAACATGGTTTTATCTGGAAAAGTCATCGCATTTAAAAAGGTGTTCAGACTGCCTTTCACCAATTCCACAAAAGGATCCTTCAAAGGAAACTTTCTGGATCCGCAGAGCAAAGTATGCTCTATGATATGGGCCACTCCGGTAGAGTTGGCCGGCGGGGTACGAAATGCAATGTTGAACACCTTATTCTCATCGTCATTGGCCAGCAGCATAATCCTGGCACCACTTTTTTTGTGCTTATAAAGATAACCTTTTGCTTGTATATCCTGTATCTCTTCTTGCTGTAATAATTCATATGCTTCAATCATAAAGAAGACCTCCTTTTTGCTTTCTTCGAAAAGAGCCGCACCTGGATGCGGCTCTTGCGTCTCCACCCGGCTGGCTGGATCTTTTCATCCGCCTCAGGCCTCCGGGAATGCTTTTACAATAATTTCTATCTGTTCTTTCGACAGCTGTAGGTTAAATCCGGAAGGGTTCATCACAAATCCCTTGGATTCCTTCACCAGATACTTCGGTAATTGGGCCATGGTGAGGGGCGCCATCTTCATCTTGGCCGCATTCTGCTTATAATGCTTCTGGAATTCCGCAAAGTCAGTAAATACCGGCTGAAAAACATTGCCCTCCTTATCTTTCACATAAGGAATGCGGACTTTTTCCTCCGAGCTCCCTTCCTCCTTGGCAACTTCCATACCTATGATAAATCTGGATTTGGCAAAGTTAGCAATCATTTCCTCTTCCAGTTCATGCAATTGCTTCATATCATGCTCCACCGGACGACGCAGCTCCTGTATAAAATAAACCGCGCTCAGCTGCAGGGGAGGATTGATAACCGGAATCTTCTCTTTGGAAAGCGCCTCCATATTCGGCTTCTTCTCCAACTCTTCCAGCTGGACTCTGGTCACAGAATCTCCCTCATGGAACATCACCGCATTGACCCCCATGGAGAATAAAGAAGTGTAAAATCCTTTCATCTGATTCTTAAGAACCTTTACCCCTCCAAGCAGAACTTTCTTTTCCATGTAAGACTTCACAAACTCTTGAAGATTCTGCTCATCCGCAAAGATATGAACCTGATCATCAAAAGTCTCCTCATCGCATTCCACAAATGGCATTCTGGTAAACTGAGAAAAGACAACTAACATCTCTTCTAGTTTCTGCATTTTCTTAATCATAAATGTATTATCTATCGTCATTTTTTTCACGCCTCAACTTTTTATCTGATAAACTTAAGTATAGCATAAAAAAAAAGAGTGGTAAACCACAATTAGATGAATCATGGTCCCCACTCTTTTCTCTAGATTCTTGTATTAATTCCTTTTATTATCAGCCATAACCGCGATCTGCCCGTTCCTGTTAATGATGATGGCCACAGCCTCCGCCATGTCCTCCGCAGGAACCCTCATGGTGCTCGTGCTCCCCATGATGATTACACTTTACATTAGGATCATAATTTAGCTTCTCAGAGAGCAGATTCTCCACAGCCTGATCTGCATCTCCGCTGACTCCGCCATAGATCCTAATCCCTGCTTCTGCCAATCCTTTTTTGGCACCGTCTCCAATACCGCCGCAGATCAGTGTATCCACCTCGTATTTTTTCAGGATATCAACCAGAGCTCCATGTCCGCTCCCATCCGTACTAATCGTGGTTCCTGCGGTTACTTTCCCATCTTCCACATCATAAACCTTAAAATACTCTGAATGTCCAAAATGCTGAAATACATTACCATCTTCATACGTTACTGCAATCTTCATTTGATTCCCTCCTATCTAACCATTGCCTATCCCGGTGTTTACGGCAACAACCACAGCTACAGCCACCATCCAGCTGTTCACAAAGACGATATTCACCGCCTTCAATGACTAGCGCGCAACTACCAACGAGACACTCAGCCAGCTTTTTTCTTGCGCTTGCATAAATTGCCTGGGCAGTTGTCCGAGCGACATCCATCTGGTCGGCACATTGTTCCTGAGTCAACCCCTCCAGATCGATCAAACGAATAGTTTCATATTCATCAACCGTCATTCTAATTGTTTTATCCGTCTGTCCAACATCCGGACCAAATCTGGTACAACTCGGCATCATACAGACCCTGCGACGCTTCCTTGGTCGTGCCATGGAATCACCTCCAAACATTATCGACATATGTCATTTATTATTTTACGCCCATTATCGGCATATGTCAATAATAATGTATGATCAATGTTTCTTGACATTCAAGTATCCCACAAATATAATGAGAATAACAGCATGTGCGTGGATGGTTTTTTCCTACCGCAAACAGCAATTATAATGATCTCTGATGGCAAAGAAAAATCTGAGCCGTAAGATGCAAACTGCATGTACTTAATGGGTACTTTTATGCTCTATGCCTTACGGCATGGGGCATTTTTTGTCTTCCTAGGAGGATCAATAGATTGTAGTCTTTCATTTGACCCCAATGGGGAGGTCATTCTCCCATTGAGATAAAACTAACGGGAAAGAGGAAACTGACCCGAAAGAAAGGAAAAATTATTATGTACAAGTATGATCCCAAATCCCTGTGCGCTGATGAATTCATCAACCACGAAGAAATCCTGGAAACCCTTAAATATGCCGAGGAAAACAAGGACAATCTCGCATTGATCGACAGTATCCTGGATAAGGCACGCCCCCGGGTAACCGACAAAGGAACCTTCTGTACCGGCCTGACACACCGGGAGGCATCGGTGCTGCTGGCCTGTGAAAACCCCGAGAAAATTCAGGATATGTATGACCTTGCGGAGGAGATCAAGAAGGCGTTTTATGGCAATCGTATCGTGATTTTTGCGCCCCTTTATCTCTCCAACTATTGTGTAAACGGATGTGTTTACTGCCCTTATCATCAAAAAAACAAGCATATTCCCCGTAAGAAACTGACCCAGGAAGAGGTTGCCAAAGAGGTGATCGCCCTCCAGGATCTGGGACACAAACGTCTGGCAATCGAAACCGGTGAGGACCCCAATATGTGCCCCATCGAATATGTGCTGGAGTGCATCGACACCATGTATTCCATCAAACATAAGAATGGAGCCATCCGCCGGGTCAATGTAAACATCGCTGCCACCACGGTGGAAAATTACCGTAAACTAAAGGATGCAGGCATCGGGACCTACATACTGTTTCAGGAGACTTATCATAAGGAAAGTTATCTGAAACTCCATCCCACAGGCCCCAAACACAACTATAATTACCACACCGAGGCAATGGACCGGGCGATGGAAGGCGGTATTGACGATGTGGGACTGGGCGTCCTCTTCGGCCTGGAACTATATCGCTATGAATTTGCAGGACTTTTGATGCACGCGGAACACCTGGAATCCGTGCACGGCGTAGGACCCCATACGATCAGCGTTCCCCGAATCAAAAAGGCGGATGATATCGATCCTACGGCATTTGACAACGGCATCAGCGATGAGGTTTTCGCCAAAATCTGCGCCCTGATCCGTATAGCGGTTCCCTATACCGGCATGATTATCTCCACAAGAGAAAGCCAGGATGTGCGAGAAAAGGTAATCCGTCTGGGAGTTTCTCAGGTCAGCGGAGGATCCCGTACCACGGTGGGCGGTTATGCCGAAGAAGAACGGCCAACCGACACAGAACAGTTTGATGTGTCTGACCAGCGTACCCTGGACGAGGTGGTGCACTGGCTGATGGATCTGGGCTATATCCCCTCTTTTTGTACCGCCTGTTATCGGGAAGGCCGAACCGGAGACCGATTTATGTCACTGTGCAAATCCGGACAGATACAAAACTGCTGCCACCCCAATGCTCTTATGACCTTAAAAGAATACCTGATGGACTATGCCGGACCGGAGACAAAGGCAGTGGGCGAAGCATTGATTCAGGCGGAACTTGAGAACATTCCAAAGGAAAAAGTAAGAGAAGTCTGTAAGGATCACCTGGAGAAGATTGAACAGGGCATCCGGGATTTCCGCTTTTGAGGTGCTGCCATGGGATTAAATAATACACCTTCTGCAAACCGGATTCATATAGGCTTCTTTGGCCAGCGAAATGCAGGGAAATCCAGTTTGGTCAATGCTGTAACCGGCCAGGATCTGGCCGTGGTATCCGATACAAAAGGAACCACCACCGACCCTGTCTATAAGTCCATGGAGCTGCTTCCCCTGGGGCCTGTCATGATCATCGACACTCCGGGATTTGATGATTTAGGTGCTCTGGGTGAACTACGAATCAAAAAAACGAAACAAGTATTAAATAAGACAGATATTGCCATCCTGGTCATCGATGGAGCCAGCGGGAAAACTACTTCGGATCAAGAACTTCTTGATCTGATCCAAAAGAAGGAGATTCCCTATCTGGAAGTCTACAATAAAGCCGACGAAAATATCTCTGTTCCCGATGGTTCCTTCTTAGTAAGTGCCCGGACAGGACAAGGAATATGGGAACTGAAAGAGAAAATAGGGACCATGGTATCCTCCGATGACGGCAAACACCGTATCGTAGGGGATCTTATCCAGCCTTCTGATTTCGTAGTCCTGGTCGTCCCCATCGACTCCGCTGCCCCGAAAGGCCGGCTGATCCTGCCTCAGCAGCAGACCATCCGGGATATCCTGGAAGCGGACGCCGTATCCATTGTTGTTAAGGAAAACGAGCTAAAAAACACACTGGAAAACCTGGGACAAAACCCCGCTCTCGTAATCACAGACAGTCAGGTATTCCCTGGTGTCTCCGCGGATACACCCGAGGATATTCCATTGACCTCATTTTCCATCCTCATGGCCCGCTATAAAGGCTTCCTGGATACCGCCGTACAGGGTGTCCATGCCATAGAACAGCTTAAAGATGGAGATACCGTATTGATTGCCGAGGGCTGTACCCATCATCGCCAATGCGATGATATCGGCACAGTAAAAATCCCACGCTGGCTACGTCAGTATACAGGAAAAGATTTGAACATAGAAACCACCTCCGGCACCGAATATCCGGAAGATTTAAGTGGCTATTCCTTGATCATCCACTGCGGGGGCTGCATGCTCAACGAACGCGAGGTGCAATACCGGATGAGATGTGCGGTGGACAGCAACATACCATTTACCAATTATGGAATTACAATTGCCTATATGAAAGGGATTCTAAAGAGAAGTCTGGGGATTTTCCCTCATCTATTGGCGGAACTTGAGAACTGACTAAGAAAAGGAGGATTCTTATGGAGACAAGAGTGGCAATCGCAGCAATCATTGTGGAGGATCCCGACTCCGTGAACCTTCTAAATGACTTGTTGCACGAATACAGCCAGTATATCATCGGCAGAATGGGTATCCCTCACCGTGAGCGCGGCATCTCTATCATCAGTATCGCAATGGATGCACCTCAGGATGTCATAAGCGCCATGACCGGAAAAATTGGCCGTCTAAAAGGCGTAACTGCTAAGACTACTTATTCCAAATCAAACTCATGAGTTTTTTTATATCAGTATTTAAAACAGTTAGCCAGGCTTACCAAAGCCTGGCTAATTATATTGTTCGCAATTTTTACCTATATGTTCCTGTCCACACCCATGGTATAATAAATCAAACGGCAACTCAAAGATTATTAACTTATGAAAAAATTGGAGAAGGTTATGAGTAATAAGCAATATCTGGAGTGGGGAATGATTGATTGGGTTTATGAACCAACGGATGGGATGCAGGCCGCACTTTCCGTTGGAATCAGCATCATGTATCCCAATGCCTTCCAGTCAAAGCACATCCATTACGGCGATGAACAAATCATGTATATCATCAGCGGTAAAGGCAGGCAGCGGGTCGGCGATAAAGAAGAACAGATTATAACAGGCAATATATACTATATCCCTGCGGGTTGTATCCACGAGACGATCAATGAGAGTAACCGGGATCCCCTCATCAAGCTTTTAATCTCGATTCCCATATCAAGCATCCTGTCCCTGGAAGACAATTACAATTTTAAAAACAAAGATAAAAGGGATTATATTAATGAAAACGGTGACTCCATCTTATACGAAAAAGCAGTCAATCAGACCGTGGAAAATGCAATTACACAATTGAGGATGCCCATTGCATTTTTCGATTGTGACAACAGGCTGATCTATGAGAATGCTCAGTACCCAGATTTTTGTCAGGAGAAATGTCTCCAAAAGGGAATCACCTGTGAGGCTTATACATACCATGCAGATTATTTTTCAAACACTGCATTTATCTGTCCCTTTGGCTTATCAATTTATTCTGTACCCGTGGTATACGAGAACAAAATATTAGGCTATATTAAGGGCGGAAATGTCAGAGAGGGCAATCCAAGTTTCCGAAATATCATCGGATGTGCTTATGAGGTGCCAAAAAGTACAGTGAATGGCATCTTAACCACTTTTGAAAAGATCGCAAATATCATCTGCAACTACTATTTGTTAGAGGAGATGCAGTCAAGGATAGATTCCAGCGAACTAATCATATCCAACCAGCAAAAAGATGAGATGATTTTAAAAGAGTCACTCCATCTAACCGAAGATAAGATGCTGAATCTCCAGATAAGCCAACACTTTTTATTCAATACCTTAAGCACGATTGCCAGCATGGCCATACGGGAGCATGCGGAAAATACCCATCATGCGGTGATGAGCCTGGCTCAACTGCTTCGATATCCGCTGCGGACCAACAGCATATTCGTCACGCTGGAAGAAGAAATGGCCTATGTGCAGAATTATTTATATTTACAAAAACTGCGGTTCGAGGAGAGGCTAAAGATCTATAGCTATATTCAGGATGCCGACTTAAAGTTGAAGATACCCTTTAACTGTCTACAGCCTATTGTGGAAAATTGTTTTAAACACGGATTCAAGCAGCAATCAGATGAGATGATTTTAAGGATTCACTGTTACTCTGTACAAACCTGCCTTTATATTATCATCGAAGATAATGGCTGTGGTATTTCTGAAGAAAAGATTCTGGAAATGAATGATCCCGAAAAGATGCTTCTCGCACGATGCGGTACCGGAATGCTATATAGAAAACTGGACTCAGTTTATGGAAATGACTTTAAATACATCGTAGAAAAAGAAGATGTGGGAGCAAAAGTGATGTTGATTCTCCCTCTTAACAGGAGGCACAATGAAGCGGATATTGATAGCAGATGATGAAATATCATCCGGAGAAATTATAGCGTACTATATCGAAAAATATAAATTGCCATTGGAAATAGTGGGTGAAGCCAGGGATGGTCAGGAAACCCTTGACCTCATCGAGGCCCTGCGCCCCGATATTGTCTTCTTAGATATAGAAATGCCCAGGTTCAATGGCCTTGAAGTAATGCAGAAGCTTAAAAAGATTTATAAGGGAAATATCCTCTTTATAATCATCACTGCCTTTGCGTATTTTGAATATGCTCAGAAATCGCTGCAGCTGGGGGCCAAGGATCTGCTTTTGAAGCCAATTCAATACGAGGAATTTCAGATAGCCCTGTCCCGTGCCATCGGCTATAAATATACGAATAATGTGCTTTTAAACGATGTTTTGGAATATTTGCATGAGAATTATATGAAAGAAACCGATATTGCCGATTGTGCTGCACTCATGCATACCACCCCTTCTTCAATCACACGCTTATTCAAGAATAAACTGGGAACCACCTATACGAATTATCGTAACGATTTGAGAATCACCCAGGCGAAGAAACTATTAGAAAAAGGAGCGGCCATCAAAGAGGCTGCGGAAAAAGTGGGGTATAATAATCTAAATTACTTTTATAAGATCTTCAAAAAGCAAACCGGCATGACGCCAAAAGAATACATAAGTAATGATTTATGATTATGAAAGCCAACGTTTGTTGGCTTTTTTCAATGGATATATCTTCCATTTCTTATCTGTGTTGTGCATTCTCAACGATAGTCCTTCAAAAATGCCTTTTTAGTTCAATAAATTGCTGTAATGGTTTCTATTAAGTTTATTTCATTGATATTACAATGATATCAACAAGAATCATCTGGGTGAGTTAGGGGGACTGACCTTGATCGATTCCATGAAAAACTTATAACCATAAGGAGGACATCATGTATTTAGAAAATAGTTTTGAAAAAATTAAAAGCTTTGATCCCGAAATGGCTCAATTAGTAATTGACGAAGAGCAGAGACAACTGGATACCCTTTGCCTAATTGCCTCTGAAAACTATGCCTCTCCTCTGGCTCTTGGCCTAGAAGGAAGTGTCTTCGCCAACAAAAATGCGGAAGGTTATCCAACCAACCGTTTTGTTGCAGGCTGTGAACTGGCGAATAAGGTTGAGAACATTGCAATCGAAAGAATCAGAGAACTTTTCGGCTGTGAGCACGTCAACATCCAAAGCATGAGTGCAACCATATCAAACGTGGCAATTTTACGGGCTTTGCTGAAACCAGGCGACACAATTCTGTCCATGGAGCTTAATCAAGGCGGACACCTCAGCCACGGAGCACCATTTCACTACAGCGGCAAAATGTACAACGTTGTTCAATATGGATTGAACAAAGACACGGAAGAAATCGATATGGAACAGGTGGAACACCTTGCCAAAGAACATAAACCCCAAATGATCATCTGCGGCACTTCCTCCTATCCCCGTCTGGTAGATTATAAGCGTTTCGGAGAAATCGCAAAGGAACATGGAGCTTATATGCTGGCTGATATCGCCCATCCTGTGGGCTTAATCGCCGCCGGACTCATCCCCTCTCCCATTCCATATGCCGATGTTGTCACCACCTCCACCCATAAAACATGGCGAGGCGCAAGGGGCTGTGGCGTGATTATGTGCAAAAAAGAGCTAGGCAAAAAAATAGACTCGGCAATCTTCCCAGGTCTGCAAGGTGCGCCCAAAATGGACATGATTGCTGCCAGAGCCGTACAGGCCAAAGAGAGTATGACCCCCGAATACAAGGCCTATCAGCAGTCCGTATTGGACAATGCCGCAGCACTTGCGGATGAGCTTAAGAAGAGCGGGCTGCGGTTAATCTCCAACGGCACCAGCACTCATCTGGTTCTAGTCGATGTGCGGGAACTGATTCCATCCGGCAAACAAGCCGAGGATGTCCTGGCCTCTGTTGGAATTGTGACGAATAAGAATATGATTCCTTTTGATCCTCAGAGCGCCAATGTGGCCAGTGGTCTAAGACTGGGAAGCCCTGCGCTTACAACAAGAGGATTTGAAGAAGAAGATATCCGCCATACAGCCCGGCTGCTGGCCAAGGCTTTGAAGAACTACCAGGACGAGGATATATTAGAAGAAATTAAGGGTGAAGTCAAAGAACTGGCTGGAAAATTCCCAATGTTCGCTGACAAATGGCTGGCCCGCTAAAGAACTATAGACAAGTCATCACAAAAGAGAGGTCTATATGGATAATCATGAAAACACTCAAATGAACGAAACGAAAAAGCGGAAGAAACTTTCGTTATTTACTAAGATTTTAATTGGCTTTGCCTTAGGTGTCATATTGGGGCTTATTTTCGGTGAGAAGATCATGGTGATAAAACCCGTTGGGGATTTATTCATGAAACTTCTCAAAATGTTGATTATGCCCCTTGTATTCAGTGCAATTGTAAGCGGGATAACCAACATCCCGGACATAAAACAGCTGTTGAACATGGGAATCAAAGCCTTTATCCTCTTTGTTGTATCGACTGGTCTTGCGATTGCAACAGGGATGATCTTTGGAAATATTTTCAAACCCGGTATCGGGGGAACCCTGACTCTGCCGCCCGCGGAAGTTGAGGATGTATCCTTTTCATTGGTGGATACCATCCTGAACGTGGTGCCTGAAAATGTATTTGAATCTTTTACATCGAATAACATGATGCTTCAAGTCATCTGCTTTGCTATTTTCTTTAGCATCTGCATACTGCTATGCGGGGAAGAGGGCAAAATTGTCTCAAACTTCTTTGATAAAGTGGCTAAGGTGATGTATCGGATGACCGACCTGATCATAGGCCTGGCTCCCTTTGGCGTATGTGCCTTGATTGCAACCATCATCGGCCAATATGGATTAACAGCACTGCTGCCACTCATGAAGTTTTTAATCGTATTCCACGTTGCCATACTATTCTTCGTTATTGTGATACAGGGAAGTTTTATCGCCGTAGCGTGTAAGATGAACCCCTTTAAGTTCTTCAAAGACTTATTTGGCTCCATCAGCATGGCCTACGTTACGGATAGTTCCGCCGCCGCTCTGCCCGTGGCCATCAAAGAACTTCAACTAAATTTGAAAGTTCCTGAATCTATTACCAACTTTATCATGCCCATCGGTACCAATATGAATAAAAATGGAAGCGCCCTTTACCAGGGTATCGTTGCCATATTCATCGCCCAGGTTATCGGGGTAGACCTGTCCTTCACACAGCAGATTCTGATTCTTTTCACCGCACTGCTGGGAGCAATTGGAACAGCCGGAATACCGAGCGCAAGCCTTGTTATGCTTTCGATGACATTGAGCTGTGTGGGGCTTCCGCTGGAAGGGATTACACTCATGGCTGGAATCGACCGGATTCTTGGCGGAGCTCGAACCTTCCCCAACGTAACCGGTAATGCCGCAATCACAAAGATGCTCGCAAGGCAGGAGGAAGATAAGTTAAAACAGTGACGGGATAGATCATACTTCCCAATACGAAAATCACCGTTTAGTATAGTTCGGCCAGACAACCCTACTATACTAAACGGTGATTTATAATTTGTACATTTATTCAAGTTTACATGGCAGTGTAATAGCTTTAATAAATGAATGTACCCTTTTATAGTTCTGAATATAGCTTTGCATGGTTATTGTCTATTAGTCATTACTACCTTTATCATGTTTCCTGGTGCATGAGCTAATCTATCAAAGTATTCCGGAACCTCTTCCAGACTAATTTCCTTACTAATCAAGGTGTCTACAAACACCTTTTTTTCATTGATGAATTCTACGACCTGTCTAAATTCTTCGAGTCCATATAAAAATGATCCCTGGATCTTTAATTCTCTTGTCACAACCTGCTGCATATTGATGGTGATCGTCGGCGCGTTATTTCCAATCCAGATAGCTTCTCCGCCTAATTTCAACGCATCCATAACCTGCTTCACAGTCGGTTCGATCCCAACCGCTTCTATTGATACATCAACACCCTCTCCATCTGTCTCAGCCATGATCCGCTGGCCAAAGTCTTCTCGTCCTGGGTTGATAACCACATCCGCACCCAATTTCTTAGCAACTTCCAGCCTGTCGTCACTCAAATCCGACACGATTATCTTGCCAGCGTTCTTCATCTTCACACAGGCAAGAGCAAGCAGACCGATTGTACCAGTTCCAACCAGAAGGACGTTTTTGTTTTCAAAGCTCTCGCAGTGAGATATGCCTCTGTAAGCAACCGCTAAAGGTTCCATCAATGATGCAACAGAATCAGAGATACCATCTGCTATGGGAAAGCAGCACTTTTCCGGCACGCTTATGTATTCTGCAAATGCACCATCCACATCTAATACCCCAAAGGCTCTTTTATTCAGGCAAAGGTGAACATCCCCCTGTTCACACATCTTACAATGCCCGCAGTAGTCCACCGGATATACGGCAACTCTGTCTCCAGTTTTCAATGTTTTTGTACCTGTACCAAGTTCCTCTACTTCTCCGCAGAATTCATGGCCCATAATCATTGGCGCCGTTCTTCTTCCGGTGCGGCCTAAATAACCGTGCACATCGCTGCCGCAGATTCCACAGGCACGAACCTTCAACAAAACCTCGCCTTCTTTAGGCACCGGTACCGGCAGATCCTGGATTTCCAGTTTTTCCGGAGCGGTATATACAATTGCTTTCATCTGTCTTCCTCCTAATCGTTATGCAATTCCCAGATATGCCTTACGAACGTCTGGGTTGGCTAAAAGCTCCTGACTTTCACCGGCCAGGGTGATTTTCCCTGTTTCCAGCACATATCCCCGATCGGCAATCTGCAGCGCCTTCACCAGGTTCTGTTCGATAATCAGCATGGATGTCCCGGCTTCTTTTAACTGGCGCAGAATGCGGAACACTTCATCTACTACAATCGGCGCCAATCCAAGAGACGGTTCATCTAAGATCAGCAGCTGTGGATTCATCATCATCGCACGCCCGATCGCCAACATCTGCTGTTGTCCTCCGGAAAGGGTTCCCGCCGGATGTTTTTCTCGTTCTTTTAGAATCGGAAAGGTATCAAACACCTTCTCCATCAATTCGTTTCGCTGAGCCTTTGTCCGCTTTGTATACGAACCCAAGGCCAGATTGTCATGTATGGTCATCGACCCTAAAATACCTCGCCCCTGGGGAATATGGGCAATTCCCATCTCTGCACGATCATATGTCTGCTTAATTGTCAAATCTTCATTCAGCCAGGTAATAGATCCTGATTTGGGCTTGATTTCTCCAGATATGGTACGTAAAACAGAGGTTTTCCCGGCACCGTTGGATCCCACCAGGGCCACTACTTCGCCTTGATTCACTTCCAGGTCGACATCAAACAAAACCCTTAAATCGCCATAGCCGGCACAAACTTTATCGAGTTTAAGCATCTTGATAGTCCTCCCCTAAATACGCCTTGATTACTTCAGGCTTTTTCATTACTTCCGATGGAATACCTTCTGTCATGAAATGTCCACCTTCCATCACAACCACTCTTTTGCAAAGCTGCGTTACCGCACTCATTACATGCTCAATAAACAATACAGTTACACCTGTTTGATTGATCTTGCGCACAATCTCAAGACTTGTATCCATCTCACTGGGTGTCAACCCCGCCAGGCACTCATCCAGCATCAAAATCCGTGGTTTTTGTGCCAGAACCCGTGCCATATCAAGCCATTTACGCTTCTCAATCGGAAGTTTGGTACACCTTTCATACGCAATATCAGAAAGATCCATAAATTCTGTGATCTTCTCAGCTTCTTCTCTTGCTTGTTTCATTGTTTTATTGTAAAGCAGTGCAATGGTATATATATTTTCATATACAGATAAATCCGTAAATGGTTTTGGTGTTTGGAATGTACGCCCGGTACGCATGTGCGCACGGTCCGGTACCGACTGTTTCCTTAGTAATTCTTCACTGCCGTCTTCCTTGTAATAGACAATATCACCTTTATCCTGCATATATACGCCCGTCATCAAGTTTACCGACGTGGATTTCCCACAGCCATTGGGACCGATCAGGCCTAAAATTTCACCTTTGTATATAGAAAAGCTCAAATCATTGATGGCATGTACGCCGCCAAATGATTTATGAACCCCTTTGAGTTCCATTATTTTTTCAGGAGCACTCATACGGTACCTCCTTTATCTAACTGTCGTGCTTTTTTCGCCTTTATTTTTTCCATAACATCATCCCATATGGAGATAAGTCCTTTGGGTCGGAATAATACAACAAGTACGATTATTAAACCATAGACAACCCACCCGAGACCGCCGCCGCCGATATTCTGCAGATAAGCATTGGAGATTTCAAGCAATGGTACACTGATCAAAGCGCCGATGATCGGTCCCCATTTCGTGCCCATGCCGCCTAATATAGCTACGATACCAACACGAATAGACATATCGTGAGATGCAACAACATTGGGGTCAATGAATCCAACTTTGAATGCATAAAGTGTACCGGTAAATGCCAACATGATGCAGCTGATCACAAATGCTAATAGCTTCACCCGTGAAGAACGGATTCCAAGCGCTTCTGCTGCATCCTGATCTTCGCAGATAGCTCTGAGGTAATAACCCAGCTTGTTTCGTTCTATAAATATTACAATGCCTACCGATACAATCATCCATATCAGTGCAATATAGTAAAATGGTATGTCATTTAAGAAGTTCAGGTTCCACAGGCTGTCACCCATTCTGACCCCTAACGTAAGTCCCAGTGAACCACCTGTAAATCCTTCAAAATAGATCAACAGCTGACGGAATATCGTGGCACAGGCAATTGTGGCTATGGAGAAAAATACACCACGCAGCCTGAAGCAGGGTAAACCGATAATCAATGCCAGGAGAGCTGCGATTGCCATGCCCAGAATCGCCGAAATCCAGGGGGATATTCCTCCGCCTTTGACAAACAAAAGGACACTGGTATATGCGCCGACCGAGAAAAATGTTGCCGAAGCCCAGGATGTCTGGCGTCCAAAACCACCTATTATATTCCAGGCATTACCCATAGCTGCAAAGAAAAATATCTCTATGAAAACGCGAACGATATATGCGCTTGGGGAAACCCACGGCAACACTATTACCAATAGCAAAGCAGGTAATAATAATGGGTATTTTTTTATTATCTTTAAGGCCATTATGCTACCCTCGCTTTCTTTCCAAATATTCCATAGGGCTTAAATATCAACACAAGCATAAGTACGAAACAGATTGCAGCCTGAGCAAGATTTACATTGATGTAAGTACTTGTCGCACTTTCTACCAGTCCAATAATCAAGGCTCCAACCATCGCACCCTTGATGTTACCCAAGCCCCCTAGTACCATCGCACTCATGGCGATTGTGGAGAACTGAGCACCAACCTTCGGAAATGGCAAAACCAGCGGACTGAGCATCAGCCCTGCAATACCAGCAAACATTGTTCCCAGCGCAAATGCTGTTATGTATGCCTTACGGCTTTTGATACCAAGACTTTCCGCAATGATGCGGTTCTCAGAGGTTGCACGCATGGCACGGCCGGTATCGGTTTTGCTGAGAAACCAGTTCAGAAACAATACAAATGCGGTCGCGAATAAGAATGCAATTACTCTTGGCAGTGTAAATACCGTACCAATCACTTCAAAGGATCCATAGCGGAGAGTATCCGGCATGGAAAAGTTCTTAAAATCTGCTCCAAATATTAATTGGAGAACATTCTGGATAAAATAAGATAATCCAATGGTAAGCAAAATATAGTTACTATCACCTTTGCCAATTACCCGTCGGATTGCCGTCTGGAAAATAATACAACCGATCAAATACATTCCTGCTCCAACCGGCACAATCAACCAGTAAGGATAGCTTTCGCCCGGCAGCAGAAAGTGCATCGCATAGGCCAGGTACATCCCGATTGCCAGGAAATCTCCCTGTGCAAAGTTTACAATTTTCATAACACCGTGAATGATTGTAATTCCTACGGCAACCAGCGCATAAATACCTCCGGTCAGCAGACCATTTACTATAACTTGGGGTAGTTGTTCCATTAATACAACGCTCCTTTTCTTCTGAGTGTCCACTCAAGATGGACACTCAGTTTCTTAGTCTCATATATCGCTTTTATTTCTCATGCATATTATTTAAATGGCTGCATGGTCTCCGGATCAAGGAGTGTTCCGGTTGCATACTCTTCCGGGAATACACATGTTGGTTTTCCATCCTGCCATTGCATGATGGCCGCTCTGGAATCAGTATTAAGTCCTGTTTTATCATCAAAATCACCATAACCATTCAGAACGCTAAACCATTCACTATTATCTGCATTCATTTTGCGAAGCTCATCACGGATTGCCACCGGTTCTGTGCTCCCGATATTTTCAATCGCTTCATATGCCAGCATGATAGAATAAATAGTGGGTCCTGCCTGTCCAGGTATGAATTCACCATTGGTCTCTTCGTAATGTGCATTCATTTCCATCCATTTTTCGTTCTCTACTGCTCCCTTTTGATTCCAAACCCATGAATCTACAGAAGTAATTCCATTGACATCATCTCCAAGGTCTTTAGAAAGAGACGGCCATGTCATCGCAGAACCACCACCTACAACAAGCGGTGAAAACTGTAGTGACTTCATGGATGTGAATAGAAGTTTAAGGTCATTTGGATAAGAACTTGGTAAAAGAACGTCTACGCCTGCATTCTTCATCTTTGTTACTAATGGTGCCGCATCTGTAAATGCATTCACCTCATATGATTCATCAACTACAAGATTCAAACCACGGTCTTTTGCCTGCTCACGGGTATTATTGGCATTGTCTGTACCCCATGCATCATTTGCATATACCAGCCCAATCTTCAGATCCTTGATGCTCTTCCCTAATAAACCTGCATATTCATCCAAAAAGTCCAACTGTGTCGGAATAAATGAGCTCGAAGTCGCTGCCGGCTGGAATGAGAAGTTGGAACCTTGTTCACTTACTGCTTTATTCGCTGCCGCTCCGGTTACCATTGGGATTTCATACTTTTCAGCAATTGGTAACATGGTCAATGCGATAGAAGATGTTGAGTTTCCAATTGCCACTGAATATTTCTCGGAGGAAAGTTCACGTTCAAACGGTAATGATGCCGTAGCCGCATCGGAAGTAGAGTCCACAACAACCAATTCAATTTTACGACCGTCCAGTGATGTAAATCCACCCAGCTTTTCATTGATATACCATTCAGCAGTCTCCGCTGCCATGGTAACCTGTCTTCCTGATTCTGAGTTGTTTCCTGTAATACACGCATAAACCAGAAACTTAATCGTATCTCCTGAGGATGTATCCCCTGAAGAAGACTCAGACTTCTTACTGCCCGATGAGGTACTCTGTGATGCACCACCGCATCCCACTAATAAAGATGCCGACACCACTATCGCAGTTAACATAGATAAAATTCTTTTTTTCATTTGCATTCCTCCCAATTAGGTTTTCATATGTACCTTCTTCATATGAATCTTCCCTGGCCATCTTTCCTACGGGTTGCCAGGAGTTGATTGTTGTCAGTTGTATTACAACTTATTCATAATAATAGCTTGGCCGCACTAAAATGTCAATATGTTTAATACATCTTGAATTTTTTTGTTAATTCTGTACGTTTTCACATGAATTAATTGCTTTATATCTTTTTATTATTGTTAATTTTTAACAATTCTTCTTACATTCCTTCGTTTGTTTGCCTAGCCGAAAGAAGAAGATTGTTTTGCTACATCGATACTTTTATACACATTTTACATTCCTTCATAAATTGTCGACATTTATTATAGTTCGTATTATATATTATTTTTACATATTGTCAATGTAATTTGGCTATTTTATACATTTTTGTAAGTATATCACATATTTGTTGACATTTTTTGTTGACATTTATGCCATGTTTTCAAATAGTGTACAAAAAAAGGAAGGTTGATTCCTTCCTCTTTTTCATTACCAATATTTAAGTATATAATTGATTTTTGCTGATATGCTCCCGCATGGTTTTAGATGCAGCTTTAGCATCATGAGCCGTTATCTCTTCAATAAGTTTCTTGTGATAGTACAGTCCACCTTCATATCCCATTTTACCAATAGTTGTTCTCATTGCGTGTTCCAGGACATCCCGTAAGATCTGATTGGTTTTTATAATCAGTGGATTCTTAGTGATTTCTGCTACCTTGAAATGAAAGTCCAAGTCAGCCTCTCCAAATCCTTTCGAATCTAAACGGATTTTACACTCATTCATACGATCCCAAATCGCCTGCAGTTCTTCGATATCTTTCTCATCCGCCCGCTCTGCAGCTAAGCCTGCACATTCGGTTTCTATTATTGCACGAAATTCGATAATATCCAATTCCGTATTCTTGCCAAGATAAATGGTAGGTATGAGCGCATTCATACTATTGCCTACGTTGAGCTCCTTTACAAAGGAACCTTCCCCACGCCTGGTCTCTATAAGACCGAGGGCACCTAAACGCTGCAGGGCCTGTCTCACGGTGATTCTGCTTACATCAAACTGTTCTGCCAGCTCATTCTCCGATGGTACTTTATCACCAGGACGCCATTCTCCAGTTATCAAGATCTCCTTTAATTGCTGAAATACCTGTTCACCTACTTTTACACGTTTAATCGGCTTAATGTCCATAATCCTTCATCCTCTCAACCTGTACGTTGTATTATATGTTACAACCACTTAGCTCATTATTAACTACCTCATTGATTTTGTCAAGGGGATGTTGCTATTTTGCAACATCCCCTTGACACCCGAGTCTTTTTAGGAGTGCGTAGCAATCCGCAGGTATCATGGGGCAAAATACCTTTTGATCCCAACAGTATCTTATAATTTAAAATAAGCCTGCCAAATGGCAGGCTTATTTCATGATTTAATTAGTCTTCTCCGTAGAGTGTAACCAATTTCTTCAGATATTCATATCTCTCTTTTGCATCTTCCTCAGCTTTTGCAAAGAGTCTTGCAGCCTTTTCAGGATTTGCACGTTTCAGTGAGTTGTAACGTACCTCTCCTTCCAGGAAGTCCTGGTAGCTCTCTGTCGGAGCCTTGCTGTCCAGAATGAATGCAGCTTTTCCCTCCTCTTTCAGAGTTGGGTTAAAGCGGAAGTTATGCCAGTATCCTGACTTAACAGCCAATTCTTCTTCTGTCTGAGCCTTGCTCATTCCCATCTTAATACCATGATTGATACATGGAGCATAAGCGATGATCAGTGATGGTCCCGGATATGCCTCTGCCTCTGCGATTGCTTTTACGGTCTGATTGAAATCAGCTCCCATTGCGATCTGAGCAACATATACATAGCCATAGCTCATAGCGATGCTTGCAAGGTCTTTCTTCTTAACATCCTTACCGCCTGCAGCAAACTGTGCAACAGCTCCTGTAGGAGTAGCCTTTGAAGACTGTCCGCCGGTATTGGAGTATACTTCTGTATCGAATACCATGATGTTAACATCCTGTCCGCTTGCGAGAACGTGGTCAACGCCGCCGAATCCGATATCATAAGCCCATCCGTCACCACCGAAGATCCACTGGGATTTCTTAGCGAGGAAGTCTTTATTGGAAACGATGTCTTTGCATACTTCGCAGTCGCATCCTTCCAGAGCAGAAACCAGTTTGTTCGTAGCATCGCCATTAACAGCACCGATTTCGAAAGTATCCAAATATTCTTTACATGCATTCTTAGCGTCTTCAGAAGCTTCAGCACTGTTCAGAACAGATTCAACTTTTTCTTTCAATCCGCCTCTGATTGCTTTCTGAGCCAGTAACATACCGTAACCGAACTCTGCATTATCCTCGAACAGAGAGTTGGACCATGCAGGACCATTTCCCTGTGGGTTTACAGTGTAAGGTGTGGATGGTGAGGAGTTACCCCAGATGGAAGTACATCCTGTTGCGTTAGCAATGTACATTCTATCACCGAACAACTGAGTAATCAGTTTTGCATAAGGTGTTTCACCACATCCTGCACATGCTCCGGAGAACTCGAGCAGAGGCTGTTTGAACTGACTTCCCTTAACGGTATTTGCTTTGAATTTCTCAACAACATCTTCTTTGATTGGAAGTTCAACTGCATATTCAAAGTTTTTCTTTGTCTCAACATTAGCTTCCATGTTTTCCATAACAAGCGCTTTTGCACCCTTCTTACCTGGGCAGACATTAGCACATGATCCACATCCTGTACAGTCAAGAGCAGATACAGCGATTGTGAACTGGTAATCTTTCATTCCTGTCAGAGGTAAGGTAGTCATTCCTTCCGGAGCTGCTGCTGCCTCTGCTTCTGTCATGGCGAATGGACGGATTACAGCGTGAGGACATACATAGGCACATCTGTTACACTGAATACAGTTTTCTGGCTGCCATACCGGAATATTTACCGCGATACCACGCTTCTCATATGCAGAAGATCCAGATGGTGTGGAACCATCCACATAATCCATGAATGCGGATACAGGTAAGTCATTACCCTGCTGAGCACTTACTTTGCTCTGGATGTTATTAACGAAGTCCACAACATCTTTTCTGCCGCTCTCAGCATGAGTCATATGAAGACCTTCGTCAGCTGCATTCTTCCAGCTTTCCGGAACTTTGATTTCAACTGCCTGTTTAGCACCTTCATCAATAGCTGCCCAGTTCTTCTGAACGATATCATCACCTTTACGTCCGTAAGTAGCTTTTGCTGCTGCTTTCATCAGCTCAATCGCTTTCTCTTCCGGAATAATGTTAGCCAGTTTAAAGAATGCTGACTGCAGGATTGTATTGATACGTGTTGGTCCCATGCCGGTTTCAATACCGATCTTAACACCATCAATCACGTAGAATTTAATATTATGGTTTGCAATAAATGCTTTGACCTGGCCTGGAAGATGTTTCTCAAGACCTTCCATATCCCATGGACAGTTCAGAAGGAAAGTTCCTCCGTCAACCAGTTCCTGAACCATGTTGTATTTGTCCACATAAGAAGGATTGTGGCAAGCTACAAAGTTAGCTTTGCGGATCAGGTAAGTGGATTTGATCGGCTCCTTACCAAAACGCAGGTGAGACATGGTAACACCGCCGGATTTCTTTGAATCATAGTCAAAGTAAGCCTGAGCGTACATATCTGTGTTATCACCGATGATCTTGATGGAGTTCTTATTGGCACCTACAGTACCATCTGCACCCAGACCCCAGAACTTGCAGTTGATAGTTCCTGCTGGTGTAGTAACAAGTCCTTCTTTTGTATCCAGTGAAAGATTAGTAACATCATCCACAATACCGATTGTGAATTTCTCTTTTGTTGTGTTCTCATATACAGAAACGATCTGTGCCGGTGTTGTGTCTTTAGAACCTAAACCGTAACGACCTGTGAATACAGGAAGATTTGCGAATTTGGTTCCCTTAAGAGCTGCTACAACGTCCAGATACAGAGGCTCGCCGATGGCACCTGGCTCTTTTGTTCTGTCCAGAACAGAGATCTGTTTTACAGATTCCGGAATAGCTTCTACAAAAGCGGATACGCTGAATGGTCTGTACAGACGAACCTTAATCACACCAACCTTCTTGCCGGCTGCCATCAGGTAATCGATGGTCTCGTCGATGGTTTCACATACAGATCCCATAGCGATGATTACGTGCTCTGCGTCTGCTGCACCGTAATAGTTGAATAATTTATAGTTAGTTCCAATTTTTTCATTTACTTGATCCATGTAGTCCTGTACTAAAGCTGGAAGTGCTTCGTAAGAAGTATTACATGCTTCTCTTGCCTGGAAGAAGATATCCGGGTTCTGAGCGGAACCTCTCTGGTTCGGATGGCTTGGATTCAGAGCGTTATGTCTGAATGCGCTGATAGCGTCCATATCCACCATATCTTTCAGATCTTCGTAATCCCATGTCTCGATCTTCTGAAGTTCGTGAGAAGTACGGAATCCGTCAAAGAAGTTGATAAATGGTACTTTACCCTTGATAGCTGCACAGTGTGCAACTGGTGTTAAGTCCATAACCTCCTGTACACTGGATTCGCAAAGCATCGCACAACCAGTCTGACGACATGCATATACGTCGGAATGGTCTCCAAAGATTGACAGTGCATGGCTTGCCAATGCACGAGCTGATACGTTGATTACGCCTGGTAACTGCTCACCGGCAATTTTGTACAGGTTAGGAATCATCAGAAGCAGACCCTGAGAAGCGGTATAAGTTGTTGTAAGAGCACCTGCTGACAAGGCACCGTGTACTGCACCTGCTGCGCCTGCCTCAGACTGCATCTCTGTTACACGGACTTCCTGTCCGAAAATGTTCTTTCTCCCCTGGGTTGCCCATTCGTCTGTTGCTTCCGCCATAACAGATGATGGGGTAATCGGGTAAATAGCTGCTACATCTGAATACGCATATGACGCATGAGCTGCAGCATGATTACCATCCATGGTTTTCATCTTTCTTGCCATTATGTTCTTCCTCCTTATAAAAATACAACAATATAGTCAAATATGGCTTTTAGTTAAGCCGTCACACGGAAGTATGTTTCCCGTGCGGGCAGATGTGAAATATGTTAATTTATCTCTGCCGGTTAGATGCCGGCTTTGTAGGGCCAACATAAACATATGATAAAATTATAACACCCTTAAGGCAAATTGTCCATGTTTCAAACCTTTGTATCACGAAAAAAACATTGAAAAGCAACATCGGATCATTGACTGGATTGAGCCTCGATTTTCTCTGCCAAATCATTCAAATACACCCAGCGTTCCATCTTTTCATCCAGTTCTTCCTCTGTTTTCTCCTTTTCGTCCGTCAGTTCGGAAAGTTTCAGTGAATTCGTGGCATTTTCCATCATTTTCTGATCTAATAGTTCTATTTTTTCCTCTAAAGATGCAATCGTATCATCAATGGTATCGTATTCTTTTTGTTCTTTATAAGAAAACTTAAGTTTTGTAGGGCGGTTCTGTTTCCACTCCTTAACAGATGCCTTTTTATCCTGCTCCCTCTTTTTCCCTGAACCTTCTTTATCCTCTTTGTCAGCTTCTCTTCTCTGCCTTGTTTCCAGATAATCGGTATATCCGCCCTCATATTGCTGGAGTTGCCCATCGCCATCGAAGGCAAAGATTCTGTCCACCACATTATCCAGAAAATACCGGTCATGGGACACAGTTATTATAATGCCCTGAAATGAATTAATATAATCTTCCAGAATCGTTAACGTCGGGATATCCAAATTGTTGGTGGGCTCATCCAGAAGCAGCAGATTCACACCCTGGACCAAAATGGATAATAAATACAACCTTCTCTTTTCTCCGCCAGATAACTTGGAGATAGGTGTATACTGCATGGCGGAGTCAAAGAGGAAACGTTCCAACATCTGTGATGCGCTGATGCTCCCTTCTTTTGTGGGAACATACTCCGCAATATCTTTGATATAGTCAATGACCCTTTGATTGGTATCCATATCCGGCTCTTCCTGAGCAAAATATCCGATCTTAATGGTCTCTCCAATCTCGATATCTCCGGAATCCGGCTCTATCAAACCGGCGATCATCTTCATAAGTGTGGATTTTCCGCATCCATTGGGCCCGATAATTCCCAGTCGTTGGTTCCTCAGCACGATATAATTAAAGTCATCAATAATCTTATTATCTCCAAAACTTTTGCTTAAATGGTGGAGTTCCACCGTTTTTTTGCCCATTCTGGTATCGATGGAATCCATTTCCACACTTTGATCCTTGGAAGGGGCTGCTCCATTCTTTAAGGCATCCAGTCTTTCCAGTCTGGCCCTTTGCTTTGTACTTCTGGCCCTGCATCCCCTTTTGGCCCATTCCAGCTCCATGCGGAGCACACTTTGACGCTTTCTTTCGGATGCGAGTTCCATCTCTTCCCGCTCAGCCTTTAACTCCAGGAACGTTGAATAGTTTGCATCATAACCATAGAGTTTTCCATGGCTGATTTCCAGGATCTTATTGGTAACCCGGTCCAGAAAATACCGGTCATGAGTCACCATGATTACAACCCCTTTGTATTTGTTCAGATAATCTTCCAACCAGGTTGCCATCTCATTATCCAGATGGTTTGTGGGCTCGTCCAGGATAAATACATCTGAGGTCTCCACCAATGCTCTGGCCAGAGCCACTCTCTTCTTCTGCCCTCCGGACAGATACTCCAGACTAGATTCATAATCCGTGATCCCCACTCTGTTCAAGATACTCTTCGCTTCACTTTCGGTATTCCATTCCCCCTGCTTCTTTCCTTCCACAACATAGGAAAGTACCGTAGCGTCCTTGGGGAACACGGGATCCTGGGGAAGATAAGAGATACGCAGGCCATTCTGTTTGATCATCTGCCCTTCATCCGGCTCTTCCACGCCTGCAATGATCTTCAGCAACGTAGTCTTTCCGGTTCCGTTGATGCCTATGATACCTATCTTATCGCCTTCATGGATACCATAGGAAACATCGTCGAAGATCTTCTTATCCCCAAATACTTTACTTACATGTTCTATATTTAATATATTCATTCGAGACACTCCTACCCTATTCTTTACAACAATAATATCATAAATGATTTTTAGCAGAGCGTCAATCTATCACAGGGAATATTACCAGGGGATACATAAAAGGGACTATTGATTCAACACCTGAATTGACATTGAATCATAGTCCCCGAATCATACTATTTGCAAAGTTCTGCAACAACCTGATTAATCACTTTACCGTCTGCTTTTCCCTTCATGTCGGCCATGACGCTCTTCATGATCATACCCTTATTACCGGTAGCCACCACGTCAGCAAACTTCTCCTGAATATAAGCCTTCACTTCTTCGGCGCTCATCTGCTGAGGCGCATATTCATCGATGATATCATAACGAAACTGATACTCTGCCCTTAAGTCTTCGCGGGATTCAGGACAGGTTTCAATCTGCTCTTTTGCAGTCTTCAACTCTTTTAGGATGACGCGATCCACCAGTTCTGCCGGAATATCTTCCCTGCAGCCTTCGTCTATTGCAACTTTCTTCACAGCGGAAACCAGAGTCGATATAGCCTCTTTTCTTGGCTTATCTTTCGCCTTCATCGCGGCTACCATATCGGATCTTAATTTTTCTAATTCCATGATTGATTACCTCCTGTTAATAATTATTTCCAATATTATGATACCAGGGTCAAAAGGTCATGCGTTTCATGATTGCATGAAAAAGCATGAGTTTGGAACCCGCAAAACATGAGAAAGTAGCCCGAATAGGGCGGATTTCGAATGTTTTTAGAATTGTGAGAGCGCGAAGTGCGTAGCAATCCGTAGGTATCATGGGGGCAAAATACCTTTTGGCACCCAAATCA
>DVNN01000091.1 GCA_018714325.1 Candidatus Pelethocola excrementipullorum | reverse complement strand
TTGAATATAGGCTCAACCAAGTAGCATAGAAATAGCGAAGCAGTAATAAATACTACTTCGCTATAAAGTCTAACTTATTGGGGTCACATCACAGCTTATAGGTGCGTCTTTTTTTTGTGCTGATGTTTATTAAGTTTGCATTTAAACAGCATGGAAATTTATCTTTAAACTACATAATCATTATTATGTAGTTCTTTTTTTATCTTCAGACAGATAATTCCATAGATACTAAACCCATCTGGGACACGTGGGCAAGACACTCTTTACCTGAATCGAGTAGATAGATTCTGGTGGTTTCTATACTACTATGCCCTAGAATGCCCGCTAATCGCACCACATCTTTCTTTAATTTATAATAGGTACGCGCGAATAGATGTCTTAAGTTATGTGGGAACACCTTGCTGGAATCCACTTTTGCCTCTCTGCATAAGCACTTCATCTCTCTCCATATATTGGAGCGGTTCACTGGAAGTCCTCCTTTTGTTACAAAAACAGAACCATCTTTTATCCCCAGACTCTTTACATATTTCAATAATATTTTGCTTAAGTTTTTAGATAAAAAGATGACCCGTATTTTACCCTTACAGCTCACTTCCGCCTTCCCTCTTTGTACGGCTTCAACTGTGATATACTCCAGTTCAGATACTCGTATTCCGGTACTACAGATTGTCTGCAAAATAAGATTCAAACGTTCTTTTCCTCTGCTTTTTGCTGTAGCCAGAAGCCTTAGATACTCGCTCTTTGTTATTTCCTGGTTTTCATCACAAAAAATCCGCCTCTGAATTTTAATATTCTTCACGCAGCAGTTGCTATATCCTAAATCCTTCAGAAATCCATTTACCGCTGCAAGCATGGAATTGACGCTGACTGGTTCGTAATCTTTTCTTATAGAATCTTTATATTCTAAAACTAACTCCTTTGTAATCTGTCGTTCACCTATAAATTTTGAAAACCTGGTAATGTCCCTCCTATACTTCTCTAATGTATGTTCACTCTTTTCTGAATAACGTAGTTTCTGTATATAAGTCACTATTTGCTTATCTTCAATTCCATAATTAACCATTCTCACTTCTCCTTAAACCTTATTTTGCTACTTTTTATCTTTTTATTTTACAATCATTGAACATGGACAATCTGATGGTTTTCCATCTCTTTATCTGTCTTTTGATGTTTTAGCCATATATAATATCCAGTCCTGACATAACCAAAGTATATCCCAGTTCCTTCCTTAAAATACTTTATAGTAAGATATTTTGTATCCAACTTTCTTTCCCAGAACTAAAACACCTCCAAAGTAGGTTTTGGTTATTCGCCTTGCCTACTTTAGAGGTATCATACCATAACTCGTACGGGTTTTGCTGTCTAAAAAGTGTAAAAAGATGGCTAGCGATAACCATCTTCGAGTCTTTTTTGAATTTCATATTAAATCCATCTCCCGTAACATTTTCCGATGCTCTTCTCCAGTTGATAACATGTAGATGCGGGTGGTGTTAATATTACTATGTCCCAGAACATCTGCTAACTGTACAATATCCTTCTTTAATTTGTAGAACTCACGGGCAAACAGATGTCGGAGATTATGGGGAAATACCTTTTCCAGGTCTACACCTGCCTTTATCGCTACACTTTTCATCCTCTTCCATATGTTACTTCGATCCAGAGGTTTTCCATTTCTGGTCACAAAAACGGCTCCATTGCTTAACTTCCGTTCCCGGATATAAGCAAGTAGCAGTTTCTGTAACTCATCCTGAATTAAGATCGTACGGTTTTTTCCCTTTAAACGAACCTCAGCCTTCCCCTTAAATACCGCATCCACAGTTATATAGGACAGTTCACTGACCCTGATTCCCGTACAACATATCGTCTGAATAATAAGTCCTAACTTACGTTCTCCCAACTCATATGCAGTACAAACCAGTCTCATATATTCCTCTTTCGTCAGCACCTTCTCTTGGGGGCAAAAGGCTTCTTGCTGGATCTTTAACTGTCTCACCTTTAAATCAGGACGATCATAAAAACTAAAAAACTGATTACATGCAGCCAAGATTGAATTGACACTACGAGGTTTATAGCGGATGCACAGCTCTTCTTTAAACCTAATAACATCCTGTTTCTCAATCTCTTTTTCCCCCACAAAAGAAGCGAAAGATTTTAAATCTCTATCATATTTTTCAACTGTCTTTACACTATATTCATTTTCTATTAGCTGCCCCATGAACATATCCAGATTTTTCCTGTTGATCTGCATGAATATTACCTCCTAATAAATCTCTAATTAATCAGTATACCACACTTTTTCCTCAACATTTTATTAAAACCTGTTGACCAAATCAATTGGATTTTTCTGGAAATTTTCATCCAAAAAAACAGAAGAAGACAGTGAGTTCAGCCTGCTTAATCTGAACTCACTGCCTTCTATATGAATCTTGTAACCTACAGATATCTTCCCCTTATCTCAGGTGCCAGATATCCTCATTGTATTGCTCAATTGTACGGTCAGATGAGAAGAAGCCTGCCTTTGCTATATTGATAAGCGCCTTCTTATTCCAATCCATCTGATCCTCATAATCTGCGTATAATCTTTCTTTTGTTTCGATATAATCTCTGGTATCCAAAAGGGTCATAAACCAGTCTTTTCCAACCAGCTCTTTATGGAGACGTTTCAGGTTCTTTTCATCCCCGATTGCCATCAACTCATCGCCGATGATGAAATCAACCAGCTCATGGATCAATTCATCTTCCTCATAGATATCTTTTGCACAGTATCCTTCTTCTGCGTACAGATCGATGACATCCTGCGGCTTCTTTCCAAAGATATAGATATTATCCTCTCCTACAAGTTCTCCGATTTCCACATTGGCTCCATCCTCCGTACCCAGAGTCAGCGCACCGTTCAGCATGAATTTCATATTTCCGGTTCCGGAAGCCTCTTTGGAAGCAAGGGATATCTGCTCGGAGATATTCGCAGCCGGAATCACCTTGGCCGCTTTGGATACGTTGTAGTTTTCAATCATCAGCACACGGAAGTATGGGCTCACCTCGGGATCATTTTCTATCAACTGCTGGAGGCAGAGGATGAGATGTATGATATCCTTGGCAATTACATAAGCCGGAGCAGCCTTTGCGCCGAAAATCAGGGTGATAGGGGTTGCAGGTTTATTGCCTTTTTTAATATCTATATATTTGTAGATTGCATACAAGGCATTCATCTGCTGGCGTTTGTACTCATGAAGACGTTTTACCTGCACATCGAAGATTGAGTTTTCGTCCACCAAGATGTTCTGTGTTTCGTATAAAAATGCCTTGAACTCTTCTTTCTTATGCTGTTTGATCTCACCCAGCCTGTTCAGAACCTCTTTATCTGTCTGATAAGCCAGCAGCTTCTCCAGTTCATTTGCATCTTTCTTAAATCCGCTGCCAATCAGACTTTCAATATAGGCTGCCAGTTCCTGGTTGCAGTGAAGCAGCCAACGGCGGAAGGTGATTCCATTGGTCTTATTGTTAAATTTCTTCGGATAGAGATCGTAGAAGTTCTTCAGCTCAGAGTTTTTCAAAATCTCCGTGTGAAGAGCCGCCACTCCATTTACCGAGAATCCATAATGGATATCCATATGAGCCATGTGTACAAGTTCTTTATCATCAATGATATAAGTAGTCTCGTCTTTACATGTGGCACGTACCCTCGCATCCAGCTCTTTGATGATTGGAATGAGATGAGGAACTACCTGCTCCAGATAGTCCATGGGCCATTTTTCCAGCGCCTCTGCCAGAATTGTATGGTTGGTATATGCACAGGTCTTACTCACCACATCAATGGCCTCATCCATGGAAAATCCTTTCTGCTGAAGCAGACGTATCAATTCCGGTATCACCATGGATGGGTGGGTGTCGTTGATCTGGATAACCACATGGTCATAAATCTTATGGAGGTCATATCCCTTGTCTTCACACTCTTTCAGAATCATCTGAGCACCGTTGCTGACCATGAAATACTGCTGATAGATTCTGAGCATACGGCCGGCATCATCGGAATCATCGGGATAGAGGAAGAGCGTCAGGTTTTTCTGTATCTCATGTTTATCAAAGTCTATGCTGTCCTTGGGCACAATGCTCTCATCCACGGTATCCACATCAAATAGATGGAGCCTGTTGCATCCCGACTCATATCCAGGAACATCGATATCATACAGTACAGACTTCATGGAAAAATCTTTAAATGGAACCGTGAAGGTAACCGGCTGTCGCACCAGCCAGCTCTCACTGGTGATCCATGGGTTCTTCACCTCTTTTTGCTTGTGGTCCACAAACATCTGGCGAAACAGTCCGAAATGATAGTTCAGTCCGATTCCATCTCCCGGTAATCCCAAGGTCGCGATGGAATCCAGAAAACATGCCGCCAGACGTCCAAGCCCACCATTTCCCAGAGATGGCTCCATCTCCATCTCCTCGATTTCACAGAGCTTCAGACCGTGTGAGCACAAGGTTTTTTCCACTTCCTCATAAAGTCCCAGGTTAATCAAGTTGTTGGACAGCAGCTTGCCGATCAGGAATTCCGCTGAAATGTAATAGAGCTTCTTCTTCCCTTCATTTCTGGGGAGTTTGGCGGTCTCTTCTCTGGTGATAAGCATCAGGGCTTCAAAGATCTCTTTCTTGGTACAATGATCAATATCTCTTGAATAACGTTCCTTTAATATATTTTGTAATCTTGCTTCCATGCCTGTATTCCCTCCTATATGTGCTTCTAGCTTAATATTATGAAATAGCCAGCTTCCTTACCGGACTAAACTACCGGCAGTACATCCGTGGATTCACGGATCATAAGTTCTCCTTCAAATATCATCCGTTTGGGCTGTTCTTTTTTCTTGATCATATCAAACAGCAGATTGGCTGTAGCCTGGGCGATTGCTTCCACAGGCTGACGGATAGTAGTGATGCTTGGAATATAGAACTCACCTGCATCCATACCGTCAAACCCTGCCACAGAGCAATCCTCGGGCACCCGGATTCCCTCCTCTTTCAGCGCCCTGCAGGCGCCGATTGCCAAGGTATCTGACGTGGCGTACAAGGCGGTGAATGACACGCCCCGCTTCAGCAATTTTTTGGTAATCTTATATCCGGATTGAAAGGAGTATTGATCCACATTCATCTCCATATAGCAGACCAGACTCTCATCGAATGGTATGCCATGCTTTTCCAATGCCTTTTGGTATCCCAGCAGACGCAGTTTACCGATACTCTCATCTTCCCTTTGGGCAGTGATGATCGCAATCTTTCTGTGTCCCAGACCGATCAGATACTCGGTCATCTTATAGCTTTCCTTGAAATCATCCACGGAAACGCTGGCGCAGATATTCTCCTCGGTATCCGTGGTATAGATCGTGCTCAATACAAAAGGAATTTCCATCTGAGCCATCTTGCTTTGAGGATGGGAGAAATTACCGCCTAAGAATACGATTCCCCGCAGCTTTTTCTCCTTGGCGATTTCCAACGCCACATCCACTTCATTTTCCCCCTCTTCCACACGCTGGAGAATGCAGCTGTACTTCTTCTCCTGGCATTCCCTTTCCAACACGCTGATAAGCTGATTGAAGAATGTGTTTCCAATGCCCTTGATCAACACCGCAATGGCCTTTGCATCTGAACGTTTCAGATTTCGGGCACTGTTGTTGGGTACATAGTTGGATTCCTCTATGACCCGCATGATCATCTCTTTGGTCTCCGGGTTGATATCCGGATGATTGTTCATCGCCCTGGATACGGTGCTGACTCCTACTTTGCACTTTTTCGCTATATCTTTTATCGTCATGGTTCCCATGAATTACTCACCTCTGTTATCTGTAAACCCAGGAAAGACCCATGCCGTTCAAGATTTCTTAAAGTTAATTTCTTACGCTTCCTTATCAGCCGGCAGCCTTCCATAGAGTTTCGTCATATCTCTCATTTTTTCTATTAGCTTATCATCAATCTGTCCGGGATTCAATCTCCACTTCCAATTACAGCCAAGGGTGGAGGGTATATTAATTCTGGCCTCACTTCCCAGGCAGAGATAATCCTGAATTGGAATAATGGCCAGATTGGCAACCGATGCCAATGCCAGACGGATGAAATCCCAGGGAAGATCTTTCCGTGCAGTCTTGGAATTGTGCATGTAGTGTCTTGCGAATTTTCGGTCCTCAGGTGCCATCTCACCCAGCCACCCCAGAACCGTATTGTTATCATGGGTCCCTGTGTAAACTACGCAATTATGAGGATAATTATGCGGAAGATAATCACTTTCCTCCCGGGAATCAAATGCAAACTGCAGCACCTTCATCCCCGGATATCCCGTATCCGCCACCAGTTTCAACACGCTATCCGTCAGATATCCCAAATCTTCAGCGATGATATCCAACTCTCCAAGTTCCTTCTTCACGGCCTGGAACAAAGCAAGTCCCGGACCCTTTTCCCATTTTCCGAATTCTGCGGTTGGATCTCCATAGGGAATGGCATAATACTCATCAAATCCACGGAAATGATCCACTCTTACCACATCATACAAGGTGAAGCAATAGTCAAGCCTTTGAATCCACCATTGATACCCTGTCTTTTCATGGTACTCCCAACGATATAGGGGATTTCCCCAGAGCTGTCCGGTGGCGGCAAATGCATCTGGAGGACATCCGGCAACCGCTATGGGCCTTCCTTCCTCATCAAACTGGAACAGCTGGGGATTGGCCCAGGTATCCGCACTGTCAAAAGCCACATAGATGGGAATGTCGCCGATGATACGTATGCCATTCTCATTGGCATAGGATTTCAGCTTTTTCCACTGTTTCGTAAATTCATACTGCTGAAAACTGTAGAATCGTATTTCATCGGATAATTCAACCCTCTTCTTTTCCATTGCTTCCGGTTTCCGCCGCTTAATCTCCTCATCCCATTCACTCCAACTGATTCCGCCAAAACTGTTCTTCACTGCCATATAGAGGCTGTAATCATCCAGCCAGAAGGAGTTCTCTTTCTCAAATGCTTCATAATCAGCATCTGGGACAAATCGCTGGTAGGCTTTTCGCAGAATATCAAATCTGGCATAGTATATCTTCTCATAGTCTATATACTGAAGATTCTCTCCAAAATCACATTCCTCACACTCCTCCTTTGTCAGAAGGCCTTCTTCAATCAGTGTTTCCAAATCAATATAATAAGGATTCCCTGCATAGGTGGAGAATGATTGATAGGGAGAGTCTCCATATCCGGTGGGGCCTAAAGGCAGTATCTGCCAATTCTTCTGCCCACCCTTCTTCAGCTGATCCACAAACTCGAAGGCCTCCTTCGAAAAACTGCCGATTCCATACCGGGAGGGCAGTGCTGAGATGGGGAGCAATATACCACTTGTTCTCATAATTTACCGATTCTCCTTCATTTAAAATCAGTTTAGTCACCGTTCCAGGAACGGTACCGGTAACGTTTCCAATAATCACTTTTTTAGCTTACCATATCATTATCTCATTTTCAAGTCAAAACTACCTTCACTATCCCACAAATATTTTTATATTTCTTGTGCAACTTATATAAATATATGCTAAATACTCTTTTTTCATTAAAAAAAGACCATTAGAACACTCCGCTCCAATGGCCTTTTCATAAGTTCTTCTATTAATCACAGATTGGTTTCGTCTGTGTTCATCCTCCAGATGCATCCTGGAATAATATCGAGATTGTGGTTCCCCTTCCCAAGGCGCTCTCCAAAGTGATTTTGGCATCGTGGAGAATGGCTCCGTGTTTTACTATGGAAAGTCCCAGCCCCGTTCCGCCAGTTTCCCTGGAATGGCTTTTGTCAACCCGGTAAAATCTTTCGAAGATACGTCCCTGATCCTCGTTGGTTATACCGATTCCATCGTCTTGAACCTTCACTTCCACCCTGCCTCCGGGGCTCTTCTCTATGAAGATGCACACAAAACCTCCAGGACTATTATATTTAATCGCATTGTCACAAAGGTTGTATATCATCTCGTATAACACTTGGTAAACCCCGGTGATCACTGCGGTTTCTCCCTGAATCTTCAACTGAATATTTGCTTCCTCCGCCTTTAATCCCAGGCGGCTCTCCACATCTTGGGCAACATCCAGAAGATCCACCTCTTCCATGGGAAGATGGTCATCATTTTCATCCAGTCTGGAAAGTTTGATAATATCCTCCACCAGCGTGGTCAGCCTGCTTGCCTCATCATGGATTCTTCCGGCGAAATTCTGAATATCACCAGATTTCACCAAGCCATTTTCGATGATTTCGGCATAACCGGATATGGACATCAGCGGGGTTTTTAATTCATGGGATACATTGGCGGAAAATTCTCTCCGCATGTTCTCCGCCTGCTGTTTTTCCGTAATGTCCAGAATCAGGATTACCACACCCGTCACTTTGGCTTTCCCAGCCCGTACCGGATTGGCCAGTAGCTGGTAAGTTCTTCCTTGTATATCCACCACCCGTTCATCGCCTTCACCGGAAAGAGCCGCTTCAAATGCCGCCTTTACCTCTTCATTTCTGCTGACCGTAATGATGTCGTGGTTCACACACTCCTCCTGGGTCACATCAAACAACTTCTGGGCCGCACGATTGATGGACAACACCACTTTCCGGTTAGTTACCACCAAACCATCTTTCATATATTCGGTGATTGCCAGATATTCTTCCTGATTCTGTTTCTGCCGCATCATCTGCTCCCGGATCTGTTTATTCTGCTGGTCTATTCTCAGAAGCAGTGGACTCAGCTCCTCGTAAACCACACTTTCCAGAGGCTGCTCCAGATTCAGACGGTTGATGGGTTCGATCAGACGTTTTGCCGTCTTATTAACCAAAATAACCGCCAATGTGCCAAAGATACCTAGCAGTCCCACAATTAATAAAAAACCAGTCTCCATGCTTCTCAATACGGTATCTGTATTCCTCGCCACCCGGATCACATTGCCGTCTTCCAGGCGCATGGCATAATAATAGACCTGCTCATTAAAGGTTCTTGAGGACCGCAGATCACTTCCCGTCCCATATTCCAGAGCGTCTCGAAACTCCGGACGATCCCCATGATCCGTCATCATATCTGCAGGTTCCATGGTTTCAAATAAAACCTTACCTTCTTGATTGATAAGTGTCAATCGACTGGGCGTGATATCCCCGATTTCCGATGTGAGATATGTTTCTCCCAGTTGATCCAGCACACTTTTCATATATCTGCATTCCGTGCGCACAGAAGTCTTCATTTCACTTAAGGTCTTCTCGTACATGATTATATTCATTGCCACAAATGTAAACACCACGGCCAATACAACCAAAAGGCTGGCATTTTTGAATATCTTCCTCTTCATACTCAGTCACCTATTTTGTATCCCACACCTCGGATAGTCTTGATCAGTTCACCGTAAGATCCTAGTTTCTGACGGAGGGTACGGATATGCACATCCACCGTACGGGTCTCCCCATCAAAGTCATAGCCCCAGATATGACCCAGGATTCGGTCTCTGGACAGAACGATTCCCTTGTTTTCCATCAGATATTTCAGAAGTTCGAACTCCTTCAGGGTCAGCACCACCTCCAGGCCTCCGGCCAGTACCTGATGCTTCTGGATTAAGATCTTCAGGTCTCCTGACTCCAAATCCCCGTCTATCTTATCTTCCCTGCCGGTCCGCCGTAATACGGCCCGAACGCGCGCGATGAACTCCATCATTCCGAAAGGTTTTGTGATATAATCGTCAGCGCCGCAGTCCAGACCCATAACTTTATCATACTCTGCGCCCTTGGCCGTCACCAGAATCACCGGAATGGATTTCGTTACATCGGAATTTTTTAGTCTATTCAATATCTCCATTCCATCTTCACCGGGAAGCATCAAATCCAGCAATATCAAATCTGGCTGCTGCTCTTCCAATGCCTTATAGAATTCTTTTCCTGTCTCAAATCCCTTCGTTGGATATCCACTGCTTTCCAAGGTATATACAATTAGTTCACGAATGTTGCGTTCGTCCTCCACGCAATAAATCATACCTATTCCTCTCCTCTGTGCTGCCCCAGAATGGAGAATTCTACCCACTCGGCTATGTTTGTGGCATGATCCCCGATCCGCTCATAGTATTTTGCGATCATCAAAAGATCCAGCATCTGTTCTCTGGTGGCCACATCGTCCACCATCCCATTGGCCAGATGACTTCTCACGTCCAAAAACAATTGGTCCACGATATCATCATCCGCAATCACCTTTTGGGCAATTTCCAGATCCTGCTTTACAAACGAATCGATGCTTTCGGTCACCATCTGCATGGTAGCCTTGGCCATCTCATTGAGCTTGATCTCCTTAACCGGTGCCTTGAGATCCGTGGTTTTGATGATTTCGGCGATATCTGTGGCCTGATCTCCAATCCGTTCCATGTCGGTAATCATTTTCAACGCTGCAGACACCCTGCGCAAATCGCTGGCTACGGGCTGCTGCTGAAGAAGAATCTTCAGGCATAAAGACTCAATCTCCCGCTCCTTCATATCAATGATCTCATCTTTTCTAATGATCTCGGAAGCCGCATCCCGGTCCTCGGCCATCAATACCACATAAGTACGTTCAATTACCTGCTCGCACAATGCCCCCATCTCGATCAATAGGGTGTGCAGTTCTTCCAGTTGCTTTTGAAATAACTCTCTCATAATTAACCAAACCTCCCTGAAATATAGTCCTCTGTACGTTTATCCCCAGGCATGGAGAAAAGCTGTTCCGTCTCTCCATATTCAATAATCTGCCCCAATAAGAAAAATACCGTTTTGTCGGAAATTCGAGCAGCCTGCTGCATGTTGTGGGTCACCATGATAATAGTATACTCTTTTTTCAGCTTTTCTGCCAAGTCTTCAATCTTGGATGTGGAAATCGGATCCAGGGCGGATGTCGGTTCATCCATCAGTAGCACGTCAGGCTGTACGGCCAGAGCCCTGGCGATACATAATCTCTGCTGTTGTCCCCCTGACATACCAAGGGCACTCTTTTTCAACCGATCCTTTGCCTCCTCCCAGATGGCGGCCTGACGCAGAGAAGTCTCCACAATCTCATCCAGTTTTGCCTTACTTTTGACTCCATGCGTTCTCGGACCGTAAGCAATATTATCGTAGATGCTCATGGGAAATGGATTGGGCTTCTGGAATACCATGCCCACACGCTTGCGAAGCGCATTGACATCCATCTTTTTATCATAGATGTCCTCACCATCCAGGCAGATCTTGCCCGTAATCTTACAACCGCTAATTAGATCATTCATCCTGTTTAAAGACCTTAACAATGTGGATTTTCCACAACCGCTGGGCCCGATAAATGCCGTTATCTCTTTTTCCTGCATCTTCAGGTTCACATCCTTCAGAGCATGGAAATCTCCATAGTGAAGATTCATATTTTCAACTGTTATCTTATCCATTCTCTTTATCCTTTCGCAATTTTTTTGGCAACAAGGCCTGAAATTCCATTAATAGCCAGCACAAACACCAGCAAGACTACCGCAGTAGCATATGCTTTATCCATGTGCAGACCTTCGCTGGAAAGGACATACATGTGAACTGCCAGGGTACGTCCGGAATCCATAAAACCAGCATATTTCGCGACGGTTCCGGCAGTGAAGATCAAGGCCGCTGTCTCACCCACCACACGGCCGGTGGCCAGTATGACTCCCGAAAGGATTCCCGGGACGGCTGCGGGCAGCACGATACGAAATATGGTTCTAAGTTTCCCTGCTCCAAGGCCAAAACTGGCTTCCCGATAAGATACCGGTACGGATACCAGTGCTTCTTCTGATGTACGCATAACCAAAGGCAGAATCATAATGGCCATTGTAAAGGCTCCCGAGAGCATGGAATAACCCCATTTTAAGGTGGTCGCAAAGAATAACATTCCGAATAACCCGTATACGATGGAGGGGATACCCGAAAGGGTCTCCGCCGTAAGCCGGATCAGCCCTACCACCTTACTCTTGTTATCAGTATACTCCACCAGAAAGATTGCTGCAAATATTCCGAGAGGTGCTGCGATTGCCAGAGAAATAAGCGTCATAAACAAGGTGTTCACCACCGCTGGCATCAATGAAGCATTCTCGCTTGTATATTGGAACGAAAACAGATCCGGGGTGATATTTCCCAGACCCTTAACTAATATGAATAATATCAAAAAGGCCAGTACTGCCATCGCGAGACCAGATGCACCCCAAGTGAGCGCAGTAAGTATTTTCGAGGTATAACTTTTTTTATAAGTAACTTTAATTTGTTTATTTCCCATTGCCTGACCTCCGATTTAATGCTGACACAATCAGGTTGATAATCATGATAAACACAAAAAGAACCACACCTGTGGCTATCAGGGCCTCCCTGTGAAGGTCAGCGGCATACCCCATCTCCAGCACGATGTTGGAGGTCAGGGTTCTGATTCCTTTTGTAAGTCCCTTGGGCATCCGCGCCTGATTACCGGCTACCATGATGACCGCCATGGTCTCGCCAACAGCACGGCCGATCCCCAGGACGATACCGGCTATGATACCCGACTTGGCCGCCGGAACCACCGTGAAAAATACACTCTGTGTATGGGTGGCCCCCAGAGCCAACGCACCTTCGTAATAGCTGTCAGGCACGCTTTGGAGAGCGGATTCCGTGACACCTACCACGGTGGGAAGAATCATGATCGCCAGAAGTATGGAGGCTGTCAGCATGGTATTTCCATTGGGAAGACGGAAGATATTCTTCACCATCGGAACCAGAATTACCAGGCCGAAGAAACCATAGACTACGGATGGCACTCCTGCCATCAGGTTGATACCTGATCGGCAGAAGCCATAGATCTTTTTTGGACAGAAGCGAGCCAAAAAGATGGAAGTCAAAAGCGCTATAGGGACTCCGATTATGATAGCACCCGCCGTTACATAGATACTTCCAAGAATCATTGGAAGAACTCCGTATAAATCATTGCCGGGTTTCCAGGTATCACCCAGCAGGAAATCAAACACCCCTATTTTTCCAACGGCCGGAAGACCATTTGCAAATAAGAAAACGCAGATTAGAACTACGGCCAGTACCGAAGCACAGGCCGCAATAAAGAACACCACTTTAAACAGTGTTTCTTTCATTGCATTAGCTTTCATATGAAAATTCTCCTCTTTCAGAATGAGTCATGAATAAACTCTACTTTGCCACCTCGGACCACTCCGTGATATCACCTGTGTAGATCCCTTTCACCTGATCGCTGGACAGTTCATCGATTGGATTGTCTTTATTAACAATTACCGCAATACCATCCGTTGCAATTACAGTAGAGGTAAGACCATAAGAGGTTTCTGACTCCTTCAGCTCACGGGATGCCATTCCGATATCGCAAAGACCATCTCTGGCTGAGGTGATACCTGTGGTAGAGTCGGACTGCTGAACCTCGATCTCAGCATTGCCGTTGGCCTTTTTATAGGCCTCTGCCAACTTCTCCATCACTGGCGTCACTGAGGAGGAACCAGCCACTACTACTTTTCCCTTTGGGTTGGAACCTTCATAAGGATTTGTGCCCTCCAAGGGAATGTAGCCTTCTGCCTCTACGATTGCCTGGCCATCACTGCTCAGGATAAAATCTATAAACTCCTTTGCTGCCAGACTCATATCCTCATTCGTTATAATATTGAATTTTCTGCTAATCTTATAGGAACCGTCCTTAACATTTTCACCGGATGCTTCGGCACCATCTATTTTCAGTGCCTTTACCGTATCATTTAAGGAGCCCAGAGAGATGTAACCAATCGTGGAAGTATCACCAGCTACCGTGGTCATCATGACAGATGTATTATTGGTAATCTGTGCCTCCTCATAGGTCATATCCACCTTTTCTCCGGATGCATCTTTCTCTTCGATTCCAAATAATTCGATAAATGCTCCTCTGGTTCCGGAACCATCCTCCCGGGAGATTAAATTAATCGGACCTTCCATTCCTGTACTTCCTTGCCCGGAGGTACTCTTCCCACACCCTGCAGCTATTACCGCAGTCATTGCTACCGTTAATAACGCAACCATTCCTCTTTTCATCATAATAATCTCCTCTCGTATAATATATTTTAGATACTTAATAGTACCTTGATAACTAAATAAATTTTGTTCAATCGGCTTAGTTAAGCCCATGATATAATTGTCTTAGTGTCAATCAGGTAATA
>DVNN01000090.1 GCA_018714325.1 Candidatus Pelethocola excrementipullorum | reverse complement strand
TTCTTTATTTGTTTTTATTAACGATTTTTACAACGGATCCTACTATTTCTTATTTGTTACGCTTAGTTACCACAACTGCTGCGATTACAGCTGCTACGATAACACCAATTCCTACCACGCCTTTTGCCATTCTGTTTTCCTCCTCGTTTATGATGGTTACATCTTATCAATCCTTCTTTAATGGTTTGTTTAAATACTGTTTATGTTTTGTTAATCTGTTACGAATATTTATGATGTCCCCATCCATGATCTAAACCATCTGATTGGTTTCACTTTACTATTTTTCATCCATCCATTGATACGGGGAGGACCCCTATGACATTACTTCACGTCATAGGGGTCCTCCCCGTATCACTACTATTATATACAAAATAATATACCTATATAGGAACCTTTACTAAGAGATGCAAGCTTAACCTCTTTCTCCAGTTCTACATGAAATACAGTATTATATAGATGATTCCTTGTATGATTTTAATTTTTTATTAGCTTTTACGATCATCATAACGCCTAATACAATTAAGATTACGCACACCACGGTTCCCGTAGCGATATTCATAACTTGAGTTAATATTAAATCGTCTTCCTTAGCGAAAGAAGAAAACATGGCTGTCTGTAACGATAAAATTGCAACCAGTGAGGAAGCAAAACTGATGGATTTTATGGCGTTGACAATGGGAGAATGCTTCCTTCGTTTGGTTATCATATAATAGATTGCACTGCCAAGACAGTAAAAATCGTACGCTGCTATGGTGATCACAACAATCTCGTGATAAGAAAAGCCCTGACCCTCTTTAACGATTAAAATAACCACACCCTGCAAAAAGGCGGTCAAAAAAAATAACATAATTCCACAAAGTCGATACGCCTTCCAATCATGTATGATTTTTTCCTTTTCATCGGTCAATTGACTTTTCCGTATACCATATCCAAGTAAAATGAATTTTGCAAGAATTAAAATAATATAATATCCAGAAAGCACCATCAGCCAATGAGAAGCATAATACCATCCCGTCACCATTTTGAATGCTGTCAAGATGATGTTTAGTAAAAGCGAACAAGAAACAGCCATCATTGTTCTAAAGGAAAAATCATTGAGTAGCTTTGAAGACAGTGGATTTTCTTCAGCCCTCAGCACAAACATTTGTTTTAAGGAATGGGTTTTTAATAATACGACCATTGCCCATATTGCAAGTACAAGGAAAAAACCAGCGCAACCATACGTAATGTAATGTATCACTTCGGGAAGTGATTGAAGGTAATCTGTTGATACCATCACAAGAGATAGTACGGAAAAAATAACAGTTCCAAAAAGCGAAAGTCTCAGTGGAGGACAAAAAGTGCGCAACCATTGGCAAATGAGCCAAAATGTTTTCTGCACTAACTTTTCTTTATTCTGTCTTTTTTCCATGGGGCTCCTCCTTCCAATATACACTATCTGTATTTTTAGTTAAAACCACAGGAAATGGCATTTCTTTTATTCCTGTATTTTTGTCCCCTTCTTACAGATTTCATAAATCTCATCGTATTTTTCCTCAATCAAAGGGATCAATTTTTCTTCCTGCTTTCGAACCTCTTTTTTATAGACAAAATACGGCAATACCCAACCGACAAATCCTGGGATAGCAAATATAATGCATAAGAGAATATTGGGTGTCTGTGCTGTAATAGCAAAGACAGAGCATGCCATAAATGCCGTTCCCAAGATTCCTATAACAAGGGCATATATGGTTGCCCGGGAGGTCTTTGCCTTTTCTAGAGCATCAATTTCATTGACACAGGCCTCGAAATTTCGTTGTAATCTGGTTAGTTCCATCTTGTTCATTATCTTCCGATCCCGCTTTAACAATATAGTCTTCTTATCTTTATTCACGGAAGGATTTTTATCCACAACATAAGTGTCCTGTTCCCATCCAAAACTTTCATATCCGTCAAGTAAAAAGGATATCTTTTCTATATCCGCCGAAAGTTTTTTATATTCATATCCAATAAAATTTCTTTGTTCTGTTTTCATAGTCATTCTTCCATCGGCAATAGAACTGTAAACGTACTGCCCTTCCCTTTCTCACTTACTACCTGTATTTCTCCATCCATAAGATGAATCACTCGATGCACTAGGGCCAGACCCAGGCCATTGCCTTCAGTTGCGTGGGAGCTATCTTCCTGATAAAACTTATCAAAGATATGAGCAATGCTTTGCTTATCCATTCCACAACCAGTATCTTTCACGGATACTTTGACTCCTGAAGCATCTGATGTTTGGCAGACAGTGATCTTTCCTCCAGCTTCCGTAAATTTTATGGCATTAGATAAGAGATTGTTCCATACCAATTCCATCAACTGTTCATCCGCTTTCACCATTGCCTTATCTTCTATTTCCAGATCCATCTCAATTTCTTTTTCTTCCCATTGTTCTTCAAACTGAATCAGACATTCACAAATTTGTCTGCAAACATCATAGGATTCTAGATTTGTCATGATTTTCTGATGCTCTAGCCGATTCAATTTTAAAATATTTGTAACTAACTCAGACAGCCGTCCAGCTGCATGTTCGATGGTTTTTGTATATTCTTTTCTATCCTCATCTGTGATATTTTGAAGCTGTAACATCTGTGCAGAATTCTTTATGACTGCAATTGGTGTTTTCATTTCATGAGATACATTTGATATAAAATCCGTCTTTAATGTTTCAATACTTCCCAGCTCCTCAACCATTTTGTTGAAGTCAAGAATCATAACATCCAGATAATCCAATTGATCTGTTGTGTGGGTAGGCGCAACATACACTGAAAAATCACCATTTGAAACCTTTCTTGTGGCTTCTGCCAATCTGTGCATTGGTTCTTCGTAAGTTTTCTTGATTTTTTCCTTCGTATACAAGGTAATCCCTATTGCGATGATCCCCCAATAGATCAATGGAATTATAGATTGAATGATTTTATTAATATGCAACTCATTCATTAAAACAATTAGGCCCGTATGAAATCCTGACATCAAGAGAAGAATCATGAGATAGGCCACAAAAAGAGAGGTTGGAAAACGGGTATTCTTTATATCTCTATATGAAACATTCTCTGCACTTTTCATTCCAACACCACCTTATAGCCCAGTCCTCTTACTGTTACGATCTTAAATCCATCACACTCTGAAAGTTTATCCCGCAATTTTGTCACATATACATCTACAGCCCGCAGACTGGTCTGACTATCCAAACCCCAAAACTCATCCATAAGCTGTGCTCTGGAAAAGGTCTTTTTGGGATAGGACAATAATTTATAGATAATGTTAAACTCTCTCGTAGTCAGGCTTATCTCATCATCATTGACCGTCGCACTCATACCATCTGCATCCAGTTCTAGGTTGCCTACGATAATCTTTCGCTCCGACTCGATATTTGCCCTGCGAAGCAGAGCCCGAACACGGAGAAGCAATTCCTGCAATTCCACTGGCTTAACCATGTAATCGTCAATGCCCATTTTGAATCCCTTGGTTTTCGATGGGATATCATCTTTTGCTGACATAAATAGAATCGGAATGGTTTTGTTTACACTTCTTACTGTCTGGGCAAACTCGAACCCATCAATCTCTGGCATCATTATGTCTGAAATAATCAGGTCATAAAGATTATTATACATTTCATCATAGGCATCGTTTGCATTCAAACATCCCTTTGCCTGAAATCCACTGTCATTTAAATAAGTACATACAATCTGATTTAATTTTACATCATCTTCTACTACTAAGATTTTGATCATCGTTATTATTCTCCTGTAAACCTTTCATTTTTGATATTACTACCTATATTATCACCCTTTTGTTTGTGTTTTGTTTCTATTTTATGTCTAAATTATTACAGAGCAAAACAGATGTACAACAGTCCATACTCTGCAATACATCTGTTTATCTATTTTACTTCAAACCTTTAACAAACGGAATCAAGCAAAGAAGTGCTGTAATTCCAAAGAGACCAATTACAATTCCTATGGCAAGATTGCTCCATACCATGACCATGCACATTCCCACACCTAGTAGTAATGCTCCTACAATTCCCAGTAATGTTGCACCAACTGTCTTGCCTGATGGTTTCATCGGTGCCTTATTCTCCATTTTTCTCCATACAAGGACCATAATCAGTAGAACAATGGCACCCATGACGCCCATAATGATGCCTGGTTTAAAAGCATACCATTCTGGTATCAGTACCATACACAACCCAATGGCAAATAATATTCCTCCGATTGTACCTAATATCATTGCTACAAATGTACTTTTTTTCATGATTTAAGACCTGCCTTTCTTCTCACTTCCGCTGTGGCATTTTGGGTGCTCCTCATATTTTCTTCAACAATTACTTGTTGCTTCTTACCTTTTTTTTCTCTAGCCCTCTGCTCAGTGGCAAGTCTTTCTCTAGCCTCCTCAACACTTTCCCCTTCTTTTGTCAGATAATTATCTACAAATTTATCTGCCATTTTGTTGAATCCTCCAACTGCTTCTTGCTCGATCTTTTTATATCCTCCGACTGCTCTTTGTTCAATCTTTCTATATCCTCCAACTACTTTTTCGGCAATCTTTTCATTTGCTTTCACTAATTTTGATTTTGCCACTCTGACATCCTCCTTATTCATCTCTTTTTGTTTTATTTGATAACAAGAGAATATCAGTTTCGTATTTCTGAAATATTTGAGTTTTATTTAAGAATTGTTAATTGACTTTTTCATATACTATATATTTCTCTATACTATGATACTGTATTTAATTCTGAAATTATATTATTTTTAAGCATGTTTCTTGCTGGCATTAAGACAGCTCCTAGTGCAAGGATCATATTGATCATGATCATCATGATATATAGAGGGATATTAACCGAATACCTTACATTGATATATAAATAAACGTGTTCTAGTACATATTTAATGATTGTTTGACAGATCATCGATACTCCTATCATCATGATGCTTGAGAGCATTCCATAGAGAATGCCTTCCCCCATAAGCATAAACCAGAATCTTTTATTGGTGATTCCCATTGCACGTAACACGGCAAATTCATATCTCCTTGACATCAATAGATAACTAATGTTATTAACGATATTGAAGATACTAACGATAAAAATAATTACGGATATCCAATAAATAAAAATCATACTTTGATTCAAATAGTGATTTCTTTTTTCGATCTCACTGGTATAATTTCTGACTGTAGCCTTTGGAGTATTGGCAAGTAATTCTTGAATATTACCCTCAATGTTCTCACTTGGAACAGATTCGCTTTTCATTATAGATACAATATTATAATCGGTTAAGTTAAATGATTTTGAAAACTGTTCATTGCTCATTATAATATCAACGCCATTATCTCCTATAAAGTATTCGTTATTGGCTAAACATCTTTTTACAGTTCCTGCGACAGTCAGCTCTATGTATCTATATTCATCTTCTCTATCTACTGGAAACTTAAGAAGAGATTCTTCAATATCTCTTGATTTTTGCACTTTAAGTCTCATCCTATCACCTGGATGTATATTTAATGAATCATAGTTCCCTACTCCATCCATAGGAAGTCTAATAAACACTTCCATTTAATTCTCCTTTTGCACCAGGGCGAGAAGCTGGACACAATCCCTGATACATTCCCATAAACTGTTGGTTTTGGAATAAGGAACCAGAAGTCATCTGCATTAACATCCCAATTTACTTGGAAGCACTTTACTGCCTCCCATTTATATTTTTCACCAGGCCACTGTGTCTGCACGAAGCGTTTTTTATACTCTGCCACAGCTTCCTTCAATCTGTATTTGTCAAACATATTCTTTCATCCAAGTTTTATTTTTCCAGAGAAAGCAACAAGCCCATGGATGCCCTCATATCCTTTGCCTGTCCACCTAATTCTTTCGTTACTGTCATACGGAAATGCTCTACTATAACCTGGATATGCTGTGCAATATTAGTTTCATGTAATTCTACGAATCTTGCAATCTGCCGCTTCACGCTATTAGTCTTGCATCGAGGATCATCCTCAATTTCCTTATTAATCTGATAGAAAGTTAAATCCTCGTTTCCGCTGAGGACAACCCTCAACTAGTCCTCTATATCTCTTGTGGGCCTGCCTTCGATTGCTGATAGGATAAAATGCCTCTCATGATTCCAAGAAAATCATCATATCCAAGAGTCCAATCGTAAACCCCATCTATTAAAGGTTGCAAATGAAGTTGCTCCACTTTGTATCTCCGAACTGAAACTGCCTTTCGCTGAATAGTCTTCCAGTCACAGCATCCATAACGAAGCTGCTCTTTCAATGCCGAATCCGCAACCACAAGCACGGTATTATCATCAATTACCCGAAAGTTCTCCTGCACCTCCGGGAAACGTAAAAAAGTCTCTGCTTCCAACAAATATCTGGCATCATCAGACACCGTTTGGCGCCGCAGTTCAGCTCTCATAGATTTAGTGCCAAGCTCCGGAGAGATTGAAACCCCCTTTTGGAAATAACGCCTTAAAACATAAGACGATTCTTTTATCCCTTTGTTATATGTCAGCATTGCATCTTTCTGCATCTCAAAAGTCCAAATTACTGCATCATCTTCCAGGCCATTACGATTAACACGTCCAGCTGCCTGCAGCAAAGACACCAAAGATGCCATCTCACGAAAACCCGTTTTGAAAGAGAACTCAACACCAGCTTCCACACAGGAAGTTGCCACTAATGTCCAATCCGTATCGTTTTTATCTTTCAGGCGAGCCCTTACATCCTGTATCGTTTTGTCTCTATGTTCTGCCTCAAGCGCTGATGACAGGTGCATAACCTTACACGCCTGTCCTTCATCATAATACGCCCTCATATCCTCAGCAATTACCGCAGCACTCTGCACTGTATTCATAATAACCAAACGCGGTCCTGGCACACAAGCAACCCATTTCACCAGCTGTTCTCGGTCAAGTGGTTCCGGCTTATATAAAAACTTAAGTCTATTCGTTTCATACTGCATCAATCTATTTCTTAACTCCATGTTAACAATCTGTGGCACTGTTCTCTGCGTTTCAGATAATTCCTCCAATTTCCAAATTTCCTCCAATTTCCAAAATTCCACCAGTGAACCAGATGCAAGAATCCAATGGCAACTCCATTCATCTGCAAGCACCTGCATCCAGTGCCATGCTGTTGGCAGCAGTTTTACCGGTAAAGCCGCATGCGCTTCATCCACAAATATCACGCTACCTGGAAGTTCATGTAATCTCCGAAGCGTAGCAGGCTTACAAGATGCCATTGTTTCAAAAAAGGCAACCGCAGTTGTCACAACAATCGGCGCTTTCCATTGCGCTGTGAGCGCACGGACTTCCTCGCTTTCAAAATCAGCACAATGATGTAATTCGGCAACCACATCTTCTGGATTTTCACCTGGCAGACGCAGCGCCTCGCGATATACTTCTACTGATTGCATGATAATATTTGTAAATGGAAGGACAACAAAAATTCGGCGGGATTTACGTGAAATCGCCTGCTGAAGTGCATATGCCATCAACGCTGTCGTTTTTGCTGAACCAACAGGACTGTTACAGGCTACAATATTCTCTTTGATAGTAGAATCTCTACAAACCCGATACATCTCTGTCCGCAACTTGCTCCGCTTGCTTTTATCCCCCAACCCACTCACATATTCATCAAGCCTCTGCAGACGTTCCTTCGCTCTCAGCTTTGGAATAGACACATCCTGTTCCTGCGGAAATTTCCGATAATGTCTGGCAGTATCCGTATGATCCGCATCAACCAGGCAGGATAACATTATACGAAAAAAAACGCCTTTGTCACCGCACACACTGTTTGCGCGAAATGTTGAAATTTCACCTCCAATCAGTTGTTGATGCAACGCAGCCAGAGTATCTATTTCCATATTAACCTTATCGCGCATCTCCTTGTTCTGATCACGAAAACAATTTTCCTGTCTCCGCCCCTCCTGATCAATGTCCGGCAATCCACTATGATGAGCACTGACAGCCAACTGGGGGTACAAAAAATCCTTCTGGATTTTTTTAAGGAATGTCACTCCAGCATCCTGATGATGGAGCGGCAGTCTTACATGGTTGTCCCTTTGATGCAGTACCTCTTGATTTTCTTTATTTAATTTCCCCATATCATGTACAGGTGATGCCATCTCAACTGATGCATACAGCGTCTCGCCATCCAGAACCGCATATCTGGCCGCTTCCTCCGCATTATGGCAGGCACCACGCTGTACATTTTCTATATGTTCTTGATATGATTGCTCGGGATACCCATCCCGCGCACTGTGAGCCAAGTATGTCATCGGCAATTAACCAAATCCACGCAACTCTCTACACATGGCAGTAACTCCTCTGGCAAACCATTCTTATCCTGGTAATCTTTCCAGTCAACAGAAGGTTCTCCCGCATTTTCAATACGCTCCGGTGTCAGCGCCTCCAAAAGCAAATAATCCGGGCAACTTCCAAGCACATTTTTATGATCTATGTACCAGGCATGACGCAAACGAACATCCGGTCGAATCGCCGAACGATTCATATCATATGCATAAGGCATCAACTGCTTCATCAATTCAATATCATCTACAGTACAGCCACTCTTATGTGCATAGTTTGGATTCACAAAAAACGGCATGCAATAAACCCCATGCTCTACTACGCGGTACGCCATAGGCGCCATGCCCGCATTTTTTCCTTCCTGGACTCCTGCTTTATTTGTATTTGTCTGACGGATAATGCTGATTGGCGAAATGGAAATTCCCATCCCGATTTGTACAACTCCTGTTTTGATGTACCCCTTATTGCCGCCCTCCTCCAAAAACGTATTGCCAAACACCCGCGCATCCCAATATTTTTTCACAAATTTGCTGCTAAGAAATGCATCCTGGTCGAATTTTTTAATATCACCTCCGATTTCCATTTCCTTTTGAATTGCTTTGCGGTCACGTTCGCGTGCTTCCAGAATGCAATATTCCTCCGGATGTTCACTGAACTTTTCTGGCAGACTTTGAAAGACAGGAGATTTGTGATCTTCTACCAAATCACGCAGCTTTCTTTTAAAAGAAACCGGAGATATCTCTCCCAGCCCGTTTGGACGCTGACGAGGATCCGCTTCACGATCCGGATCTCCGTTTGGATTCGAATTCACCACTTCAATCACCAACAGACCTGTTGCACGTTTCATTACTCTACTCATTGATAATGCCTCCTATATTTTTTTCATTAATCTTCTTTTTCTTTTTTCGGAAAAGTTGCCAGATATCCAATAAACATCTGTGCTTTTTCATAATCATTAAAACGTTGTTTATCCTTCAGAACGGAAAACAGTGCATCCGCTATCTGCTCGTAGGCATACAATAAATATCCAGCGGTCGGTCCAGGGTATTCCACTTCTTCACGCTGACGGTTTTTCCGTTTTCTTATAATGCACTCTTCCCTATTTGCTTTTGCCCAGGTAATATAAGGAATCATGCGATTTGCCAACTGAGCAAGTGTCTGTGCCGGCAGCCCCGACGCGGCCACGTACATACTGCTCCCCACAAGCCGAGGCGGAATCTTACCATCTCTCACCTTGTCGCAATACAATTCATGCAGACTATCCGACACCTTCAATATCTGCCCCAATAAATATGGATATTCATTCATATAATCCTCCTTTCTGCTCCCAAGCCAATATAATATCATTCCAATCATCACCAATGAGTCCTGCAATTTAGGAATAAATGCATTGGCAGCGTTATACCGTATCACTGAATTGAGAATCCCTCCTGCATATAACGCCATATTGGAACAGCGTTCTATCATAAAATGCAAATCTTTTTCCAATACTGGCTTTGAAACCCCAAACAGTAGTTCCATACCGTGATAAACCGGGATAGGCTTAATTTTATCCGTGGCCTGTGTTCCGTCTTGCTTCCAGGTTCGATTCAAAATATCGGCAACACCGAGGGGAAACGGTGTCCATGGATATCGAATCGAAAATTCCGGCAGATTTTTTGAAGCCCTTTGCCATTCGGCACTATTCCGAACAATATCATCCACAGCCGCACAGCGCGTATAGATAACCTTCGTTCGCGCCTTGTCCAATTTGCGAAGAACAAATATTTGAATATTGTCCGGGTAATTTTCCGGATCCTCTGTCTTTGTTTTTGTCAAATACTCAGAAAACACCTTTGCTTCTGATTCAAAACGGCTTTTTTGTTCCCCTTTATCAGTCACTTTAAATAAAGCAGTGAAACTTGGCAGATTTTCCGGCAGATGTGACGGATAGGCAAATAAAATTTCATTTTTATCCGTGCTCACCCAGGTTTTGTTCTTCATTTTTGCGCCAGAAAGCCAGGTCAATGCACCCTGTATATCTGAACGCACTTCCGGTGCAATCGGATACGTCGCATTTTCAAAACGGCCATAGCGACTTTGACACGGCTGTCCTTTAAACATGGTTCTCAGACTCACCTCAAATCCACCAGCCAGTTTCACTGTCGGCATCGGTTCCTCCAATGGTGCAAACATGACACCAAAGGCATCCGACTCATTGGCTTCTGCTTTCCCCTTCTCTGTGGCATCTGCCGTCAATAATGCGCGATTTAAACCTCTTGTAAATTTTTCTGTAGCAGATGACACGTCATTATCTTCTAATTCATCACAATCCAAAATAACTGACAGGCTCCCATAATCGTCTTCCGGACTTTTTTCTTCTTTACCAATATAGAATAAAATCTGAAGGGCAAGTACAATATCCACTCCCCTTTCAAGCGCATCAAATGCGGCCCGTTCAAGCTCTGCATGAAGAACCTCTGGCTCGACAAACGGGCCCGCCGCCCGGATCAGGTGAAGCGCCGGCTCATAAACAGCTTCCCCCTGTAGCATCTGTTCCAGTTTTGCCGGAATTTCCCGCATGCAGGTTTTATATTTTCTCGAGAATTTGATACCCCAGTTACTGCAATCGCACCATTCCTTTATCTGCTGAATATCTATCTGGTTACTATCAGCTTTCAACAATTCTGATATTTTCTGTGCCCGCTCTGCATCAGTTATACGATATAACGGTGCCAGATTCATCGCAGGAAATGTGCCCTGATTACTCCCATATTTTCTCAACTTCTGCCCCAAATCTGCACGCACGCTATCCAGACAAGTAACTTTATCTCCAAGAAAAACAATGCGGACACACGGTGCGTTTGCTTTGATATTGGGAATTGATTTGTATTCTCGGTGCCACTTATCAACAACAATATCCATCCTTGACAATGTGGCAGAGAGCTGATACAGTTCGTTAATCATGAATTAAATCCCTCCCTTCACTGGATAAATCAAAGTCCCTTGATGAATCACCACATCCGTATCATAGACTGCATGGTATTTTGTCTGATACCCTAAAGAAAACACCTGCCGCATCATAGATGGGATGATAATATCCGGTTGTTTCGTGCAAACCTCTGTTTCGTCTCTAAATGCACCAAAATAGGAAGGTGTGAACTCCCGCCAACCAAGGTAGAGACTTGCGTAGGACTGTCCCCTTTTTATGCGACGATTAAATATATCCTGATATGCATGCCCAGGCGCCGTCGTACGCTTGTCCCACGCCAATGCCCTTGAAGACAACTTCTCCTTTTGGGGATTTGGTACTGCCACCGCGTAAAGTCGATAGCACACATCCGTCAATACCGTAGCGTACAACTGATAATTATTCCCCCGGGCTCTAGCACTGCCGCTACGCAGCGGACCACCATAGTTAGTCACATAACTATGCCACTGAACAGGCTTGCATAGTTCCACTTTCGTTGGAATAATCTCAATGGCCGGTCCCCATAAAACAGATTCAAACAACGCCTTAACAGCAGAATATGTTGGTGCGGCATAGCTGACTGGCGAATCACCGCTATCTGGCCTTACCCAGATTGCAGTCTGACCGGCAATCTCCATTTGAATCGGATAACTGTAAGTTACCATCTTTTGCCCTCCCATCTACTATTTATAGTATTAGATAATTGTTAAATTGCCAAACCCATTGATTTTGCTGGGTTTTCTTACTGGATCTATCTGCAACCAATTCTACGAACATCGATTATTTTCCCAAATTCAGAAAACACCTGATTTGATACACCAGCAGTGCAACATCAGGTACTTTCTTTTCTCATAACATAAAGCTACTTTTTCAATCCGCAGAGTGCCCTTCTTTCGCCCTCTGACATACTTATTATATCATTGTACTAATTAACAATCAATATGTTCAGTAGATTTATTTTATGTTAGCTGAGAAGCAGTTTAATATTTCCCCAGCTCCGCTAATTGCCATTCCCGTACAACCTTGGCTTTTTTTCTTCTTCAGTTCCTTGATCTCGTCTGTTATGATGCAGTACTCCTTATCGAACACCTCATCTGCTGATTCTGATTTGGCACTGGTTACAATGGAATACCTTTCTCTTCTTAACTGCCTCTTTCGTACTGTTCGAAGTGTCATTTTAAGTATGTTCTATAATAGGAACAAATCGAAAAATATTGTTCCCGGTTTTATCTGTGTGCCCCATACTTTTGGCCGCTCTCTCGCATGGAATCCGCATATCCACTGGCTTCTCACAGAAGGCGGCTTTTCCGATAATCGTTTGCGTATCGTAAAGCATTTCAGCTATCAATATCTCAGAACTGCTTTTCAGACCACTTTCCTGAACGAAATGCAAGCACAGATTGATGCCTGTATTTTATTATTACTTATAGCAAATCACAAAAATCAATTATGTTTATTCAAATTCTATTTCTTCATGTACTTTTGGGTTAAGATCAATTCGTGTTTGGATATCCAACTGATTAACTAACCAACCATTCAAAGTGCAATCTTTAATAAACTCGTCAATTCTATTAACACCATTAATTTCTTTTAGAGTAACCACAACGCCAAAACGAATACCTGCACCATCCATTTAGTCTAATCTATTGTTTGTTTTGATTTCCATCCCCCAGTTTTTATTTGTATATGATTTTTTTGCTTGCTTCCTACTAGTAGAGATTTCAGTAATATATTTTACATTATCCCATTTTCTAAACCTTTCTCTTGCTTCATTTTGTAACATATCAAACCTCCTATAAATTATAGTCAAATTCTAATTTTGAAACACATCAAAAAACTTATTCATTTTCTATATTTCTAATGTATCGTAAATCTTCTTCGATATTATTTATAAAATTTGTACAATTTACTGATATATATTTCATATGGTGTTCTGAAATGTCAGATACCTCGCCTAAAACATACAAGGAAATCATAAATTGACTTACTTTATGATTTCCTATTCCACTAAGCAACTTCAATTCTTTAACACTTTGAAGTTCTGTTTTGTTTCTCCATATAATTCTTGGATCAGAATCGTATCGTTCATTAATAATTTTCACTGAGTTATATATAATTTTCCATATTGGTCGGAAATCTATGCAAACAAGATTTTAAAACTAAAATCTGGTATATACCCTCACTTCCCATTCTTTCTAACTCATAAAGGTCAAAAGACTTCATTTTTAGTCTTTTTAACATCTCACTTGGAGCCCTGAATGCAACTCTACTTTTACATGATTGATTAAATATTAGACTAAATACTAAATGTATTGCAGCTTCTTTACATATCATAACTTACACTCCTATACAAAGCACTTCTTTTATAAAATTAGTTTGTGTCAAGTAAACGTTGGCAACTTTCTCATTGTTTTTCTAAAATGATATTTTCATATTTTTTTGTTCGCCAAATAAGCCTGCCATTCAGGTTCTTTTATCAATATCCAAATGCTTTTTTAAATGCTTTTCTTGATGCGGTCTGCATTGCTTCAAACAGTGGCATATGATGGTTAAGTCGATCCGCATATGGATTTCCCTTTCCATCCTTCTTTGGTGCTTTTGCTGCACTTAATGTTTCTATGATTTCCTGCATCTGCAGTGTAACGATAAGTCCATCTGTATAACGATCTATGGTTTCTACCAGCTCCTTGTTCTCTTTTCGATATAGGGCTTTTGCAAGGTTATT
>DVNN01000089.1 GCA_018714325.1 Candidatus Pelethocola excrementipullorum | reverse complement strand
AACATAACTTTTATCATATCTCTTCAACTCCTTACTTATCTCAGTTTTTCTAGGTTCTATACGGTTTCCCGCACTTTTGACGTCTATCGCAAGTAACCCTTTTCCCGGCATTTGCCTTCCTCACATAGCAGATCTACATAGAAACATAAAAAGCTAGTCTTTGCTGCTTCTTTTTTCAACTAAAATAACATCATGCCATTTTCTGTCTTGCATCTGTCCCAAACGTTCCCTGTACCCAACAACACGAAATCCACAGCGTTCATGTAACTTAACGCTCTTTTCATTATCGCGAATAATACTTGCCTGCAACATCCAATATCCATGTTCATCAGCCTCATTCACCAAAGCAGTCAGCAGTTTATGGCCGATACCTTTGGATTGATAAAACGGAGAAATGTAAATACTGACCTCGGCCACCCCTGAATAAACACATCTACTTGAAACTGGTGACAACGCTGCCCACCCCACTACGATGTCTTTATATCGTGCAACCAACCGGCAATCTTTGCAATGGCCATTATCCCATTCACACCATTCAGGGATATCCTGCTGAAAGGTTGCAATACCAGTCTTTATTCCGGCCGCATAAATATCTGAAACCTGTTTCCAATCATCCGCTGTCATATTCACAATTTGATATTCCACTACTGTCTCTCCTTATTTTGTTGATTTATCGCATTCGATAATAGTTCCAGGCTTTCAACTACCTGCTTTCTTTTGCCAGAGGGAATATCTCTGTAAATATCATTGTAATACTGTCTCATTTCTGATTCAATACTGCAAAAAAGTTTTTGTCCTTTTTCTGATAATTGAATAATAACACTTCTTTTATTACCGGGATCGATATTACGCTCCACGATTGCCTCATTAACCAGACTCTGTATCATACGGCTCATCGTGCTCTTCTCAACCATTAATATATCAGCCAATGGGTTTAATGAAATTTTTCCTGCACGGCCAATTTCAACAATCGCATGACATTGGGCAATCGTAATTCCACTCCCTTGGGAATCACTCTTTTCCAAAACGCCTAAACATCGTATAATCGTTCTTAAATGTTCACGTAATTTAATAACTTGTTTATCCAGATAAACACCCCTTTCTTTGATTTTTATCATATCAAAAATAGTTGTATTATACAACAATTAATTGTAGGCAAAAATATTTATAATTTGAATTTCCATATATTATGATGGACATAAAATTTATAAAACAACCGGATAATGAAGATTTGGCTGTATGTGGCTCGTTACTTATGCGGAAATATATAAAAATAAGCACCGATACATAATAATCGGCACTTATTTTTTAAATTTTTATTCCATCTGCACTTTCAACTCCAGAATTCTTGATTCAATCTCATGAATGACTTTCACAAATTCTGCATCGGATTTACCAGTGGGATCATCTAAGCCCCAGTCATCGCGAAACGTACATGGCAGATACGGACACTCAACATTACATCCCATGGTAACTACAATATCCACTGCCGGTATTGCATCAAGCGTTTTGGAATATTGGGTCTTTTCCATATCAATACCATATAGTTCCTTCATTAAACGAACTGCATCCTGATTAATTCTTGGTTTTGTTTCCGTTCCAGCCGAATAACATTCTAAACAATCAGCAGCCAGATGTCTGCCCAATGCTTCTGCAATCTGGCTCCGGCAGGAATTATGAACACAAATAAATGCAACCTTCTTCATATGCTCTCCTTATATCGTAAGCAGTTTATCGCCCTTCACATCATCTGCACTCCAGGCAATTACTGCAAAGTCACCATTGGAATGCTCATCGATCTTATTAATCCACTGAATTTCGTTGCTTGCCTTCGCAGATAATAATGTATTGGTTGTATGTGTTTTATACAAAGAAGAGTTGATGACCCACCATTTTGTCGCAATCCCTGCACGCTTCAAATCTTCTTCCAGACGCTGTGCTTCAAAAACCGGAGTTGTTTCAGCCAAAGTTACAATAATAACCTCTGTTTCATCACTGCGGAGTCTGGGCAACAGTTTCTTAACTGCTTCTGGAATATCTCCCTGGGTTCTTTTCACTTCCTTATGATAACTCTGTGTGGAATCCAAAAGCAACAGTGTATGCCCGGTCGGTGCCGTATCAATTACTACCACCTCATGGTCTGCCTTTTCTACAATCTCGGCAAACGCTCTGAACACCGCAATTTCCTGGGTGCATGGAGACCGCAAATCTTCTTCAATGTAGGCAATATCATCATCACTCATGGTTTCTCTGGCCTTTGACAGCACCTCTTCCTGATACCGCTTTAATTCTTCCTGCTCATCAATATGGCTCATAGTAATATTAGCCGTTTCATCAATAACAAACTTTAAATGAGCCGCCGGATCGGTTGTTGTCAGATGTACTTTCTTTCCTTTCCGGGATAATCCCAGGGCAATAGAGGCAGCAAGCGTGGTTTTTCCAACGCCTCCTTTTCCCATTGTAAAAATAACCTTTTTCCCGCTGTTATAAAGGTCATCAATCACTTTATTCAATCCAGGGGCATCGGGAGTTTTTAATGTTTCCGTCTGAACAATATAATTATCCTTCGTCAACAAAGAGCGGACATTATCTAATCCAGTAATGTTATAGGCCCGAAGGGGAACCTGATAGGTTTTCATGCTCTTTAAATGTGCCGGAGTCTCTTTCAGGGCTTTTTGCTGTTTCTGATAAAGGGCTTTTGAAATATCATCATCATAATCCGGCAGCACACCGTTTAATATAAGTGTTTGGTTATTTACGCCAATCTCTGAAAGTTCCTTTGATGCTCTCTCGGCTTCTTTCAATGGTGCAGATTCGGGCCGTGATACCAGAACCAAAGTAGTTAATTCACCATCTGCAAGAGTCTCTACGGCTTTCTTATAAATTTCCTTTTTATCCTCAAGCCCTGCTAATTGTCCAAGACAGGAGGCTCCATGTGTGCTTTCACTAATAAAGTTACTCCATGCAGATGGAAGCTGTAACATCCGAAGGGTGTGACCAGTCGGAGCCGTATCAAATATAATATAATCATACTCTTCGGCTGCATGTTTATCTGTAATAAAGTTTGAAAATTCATTAAATGCCGCAATTTCCACTGTACAGGAACCAGATAGCTGCTCTTCCATATTGAAAAGTACAGCCTCAGGAAGCTTTCCTCTGTATGGGGCAATTACACTTTCCCGGTAATCAGCTGCCGCCTGAATCGGATCTAAGTTTGCAACGACCAGTCCTGGGATTCCATCAATCGGTACGCCTTTATTGGTCAGTTCAGTAGAAAATACATCTTGCAGATTCGATGCCGGATCGGTACTGACCAGCAAAACCTTTTTCCCGGAATCAGCCAGATTGACTGCGGTAGCACAGGCAATCGAAGTTTTACCCACACCTCCTTTT
>DVNN01000088.1 GCA_018714325.1 Candidatus Pelethocola excrementipullorum | reverse complement strand
CCTTAAAATATTCAGACCCCAGAAGGTAAAGAACATGGTTACCTTCCGATCCATTGCCGCCGCTCCATTGGCTATGATGAAGGAGGCAATGGCTTTATCCAAATCCCCACTGAATACCACCATGGTTTTATCATTTCCGGCCGAAGCAGCATTGGCTGCATTTACTTCACACGCCCTCCCTTTTTCAATCTCTACTTCATAGGTTCCATGAATGTTTTGTACCCGGATTAATGAATTCCCCGTTCTCTCACACCATACTTCAATATCAGAAGCAAAAGCGGGGTCTGTGGCGCGGATGAGCAGATGCTCACCCGGACATATTTCCTTCATGTTTTCAGACACTTTCATGATTGGCCCCGGGCATTGCAGTCCACATGCATCCACTTCTATCATTCTAGTCTGATTTGAGCATGCTTTGCTATCTGATTGCTCCTTTTGCTCTTTTAAGGCATTTTCCGTATTATTCAGGAATTCTTTTTTTTTTGCTTCTCCATCAATTGGTCAATATCCATGGCATATGTATGATATGTTTTATAACCACCACTTAGATTATATGCCTGATATCCATTCTGGAGTAAGATTCTCACAGCAATATATCCTCTCTGACCCACTCTACAGGTAACATATATTCTTTTATTCTTCTCTAACCGGAAAAGGTTCTCCCTCAGACTATCCAGCGGCATGTTGACCGCATAAGGAATCGTACCCATCAGATATTCCTCTTCTTTGCTGACATCGATAACGATAGCATCTCCTTTGGCCTTGATTTCTTCCAAATCCTCTGCATACCAGACAGGCATATCATTACTTAAGATATTCGCAGCAGTAAAGCCCAGCATATTGATAGGGCTCTTGGCTGAATTGAAGGGTGGTGCATAACAAAGTTCCAGCCTCTCCAGATCCCAAATGGTTCCATTCAGCTGAATCGCTGCGGCCAACACATCAATCTGCTTTTCCACATTTTCAATTCCTACTGCCTGTGCACCCAGAATCTTACCCTCGTCATCAAATAACATCTTCAAATACAAGGGCATTGCTCCCGGATAATAGACGGCATGGGACTGTGGATGAACATAAGTCTTCCTATACTTTCTCTCCATGTGAATCAATTGTTTTTCATTCAGACCCACGGAGGCAGCGGTGTAGTCGAACACCTTGACAACAGAGCTTCCAATCGCTTTTCTGCCATTGTTATCCTCTCTTCCGCTGATAGATGCTGCCGCACTTCTGCCCTGACGGTTTGCAGGTCCTGCAAGGGAAATCAAAGCTTCCACACCTGAAACACCCTGAGTAACAGCGATGGCATCTCCTACAGCATAGATATCCGGGTCTGATGTCTGAAATTGTTCATTGACGGCAATACTGTTTCCCACCGACAAGTCCAGTCCGGCCTCGGCAGCCAGATGACTTTCTGGAGTCACTCCCATTGCCAGAACAACCAGATCACAGCCTATCACCTTCCCATCTGTCAAGGTAACATCCAACTGTTTACTTTCCGTTCTTTTGAAAGACTTTGCTCCCCTTCCCAGAAATAGCTGCACGCCTTTATCAATCATTTCCCCATGGAGTATATTGGCCATCTCCTTATCCAGGGGGGCCATGATCTGATCCGTAAACTCCGCCAGGGAAACTTCCAGACCTCGATTCTTCAGGTTCTCAGCCATCTCAACTCCGATGAATCCGCCGCCGATTATCATAGCGCTCTTACTGTCATGATTCTTGATATAATCCTCTATCTCCAAGGTATCCGTTACAGATCTGACCGTAAAGATTCCTTCTTCATCTATTCCTTCCATAGGAAACTTCTTAGGAGAGGCTCCCGGGGATAGAATCAGCTTATCATAGGTTTCTTCATACCTTCTACCAGTCTTCTTATCCTCAACGACTATTTTATGATTCTCTCTGTCTATGGAAACCACTTCCTGCATGCTTCTGACATCTATGCGAAAACGATCCTGTAAAAGCTCTGGCTTTGTCACCAGCAGACTTTCCTTCTCTTTAATCACGCCGCCCAGATAATAAGGAAGCCCGCAATTGGCATAAGAAATATGCTCTCCACGTTCAAATAATATAATCTCTGCCTGTTCATCCAACCTCCGAAGTCTTGTAGCCGCTCCAGCGCCTCCGGCAACGCCACCAACAATACATACTTTCATGGTAACTTCTCCTTTCATTCTATCCTGTCTCCTATTTTTAGACGATACTAAACATAAAATAACACGATTTTTTGATAAATACTGTAACATTGTCACATAACGCATAAATTTTATGATAAAACGAAAGAGTCTGACTTACCAGATATCAAAAAACCTCCCTGCTTCATGACAGGAAGGCTACAATTACACATGGTCACACCGAATAAATCTTCATCGTTTGTTACATATATAGATGCTGAAAAATGACACAACATCTCCACTCCACTGGATCTCCATATCACAGCGCTTTGCCATCTTCTGGGCATCGATACAATACGCCGATAAACAAGAAAAACGCAACTCTTCATTTATACACGGTTCCTCTTTCCCCAACATACACTCATCACAATAATTGCATGGACCACACATAACTGGAAAACCATCCATCTGAAACCCCGCATCTTTCAGAGAACTCATGGCTTTCAGAGTTATCTGGGTATGCTTCTTTTTGATTTTTTTCATCTCCCTGTCATCGGATATATTGTCCACCAGAGTCCTGGACTGGAATACAACGGCTTCCCTATATCTCATCACGCGGTTCTCCATCTCCTCCGGCGTTCCACAGTAAGGCGGGCATCCGTAATTTTTCCCATAGTTCCCACAATCATTCCTTTCACAGAAGCTCCGAAATTCAGGAACAAACACCAGATCATCTACGGGAATTACCGCCGCTTTTACGAATCCTGCTTCCTGAGCAATATCATTGATTCTTCTCTCATCCATAAACTTTTCCCTTTCTAAATATTGTGAGTAAACAATAACCCCTGTAATTCAATATTACAGTAGCCTTAACCGTACTTGTCTCTCCCCCTCATGTCGCTTTATTTAATCTTTACCTCAATGCGTCTTTCACATATTGTATAAAACGTTCGGTACATTCGTCAAGCTCCTGTCCCTTCCGCCTGACATAACCAAAATAAACCTTCGTATTACAGTCCTGTAATTCCACCGTCCTGATTTTGCTCTCCTTATACGTCTCTGCCTTCAAAAGGCTGCTGATATTTCCCAGCTCTGTCTCCCGTAATAGCTGCATCATCGCATGGTCGGAACATACGCTGACCGTATTGGGAATTGTCTCTGGATCCACGACTCCTTCTTTAAGATGTCCTGGATAATGAAACAGTGGTATCTCCTCTTCCACATTCTGCACATACCGAACCTTCTGCATTTCCGCCCTGGTACGCTGATCTTGTTGTAATATGGATGTTTTGGGCCCGCAAACAATACCAGCCGTGTCTCTTGAAGTAATTCAAATTCCAATCTTTTATAGGAAATTATACTTTTAAACCCCTGGGCCTGATACTCTGAAATGAATACAAAACCGATATCCGCATGACGATGGCAAAGCTGGTTCAGCACCATTTCCAAAGAACCTGTAAGATATTTAGCCCGCACCTTCTTTTCCTGCTGGTAAAATGACGCAAAAAGCCCTGCCAGCAGATTGCTGGGCATGGAAGTCAGTCTCAGCAACGAACCTTCTTCTCTTCCCTGTATCCTCTGGATTTCCTGCATACTTTTCAATATTTTCTGGGCCTGTTCATATACCTTTTCTCCATTTTTAGTCATGACCACACCCTTTTTCCCTCTCTTCAGAAGGTCCATCCCCATGTTTTTCTCCATCCTTTTAATGGTCTTACTCACATGAGGCTGGGTGGTGTAAAGGATCTCAGCCGCCTTGCTGATCGATCCCGCATCCACGCTGACCACAAAATATTGAAGCTGCTTTAATTCCATCTCTCTCCCCCTTTAACCGTTGCCTTTGTATCTGTCACATCTGATTCTTTTACCATTGCATATGTAATCATGGATCCGTTTACTATGACGGAAAAGCTTCCCGCCTGCTCTCATCATTTTTATCGGCACCTACCATATGACAGGCAACCTTATGTCCCTCCCCGATTACTTTTAAAACCGGCTTCTGGATCCTGCATATTTCACCGCAATACAAGCAACGGTTCTGGAATGGGCATCCCTTTGGTATATCCAGTGGGCTTGGAACTTCCCCGCCAATGCACTGAATCCTCTCCTTCTGATTCATGTGAACAGAAAAGAGTGCTCCCAACAGTGCCTTCGTATAGGGGTGTGTCCCCTGTGACGACAATTGATCCCCCGGAACCACCTCCACGATATGACCAAGATACATCACCGCCACCTGGTGGGACAGGGACTTTACCAAAGCTATATCGTGGCAGATAAATACAATTCCTATATTCTTTTCCTTCTGAATCTTTACCAAAAGTTCTATGATCGTCTTTTGTATGGAGACATCAAGAGCCGATGTGGCCTCATCACAGATCAGGATCTCCGGCTCCAGTGAGAGAGCTTTTGCAATCCCGATACGCTGACGCTGCCCACCACTCATACTGTGTGGATACCGGTAAAGAAAATCTTCCGGAAGCTCCACCATACGAAGTAGCTCTTTCGCCTTAGCCTCTCTGTTATTTTTAGAAAGCCGGCCAAAGTTCATCAGTGGCTCTGTAAGTATATCCACCACCTTCATCTTGGGATGAAAGGACGCCAACGGATCCTGAAATATCATCTGCATATGCTGACGATTCAACCATTTTTCCTTTTCCGTCAGATGTACGATATCCCTTCCATGGTACAAAATCTCTCCTGATGTGGGTTCATCCATCTGAATCAGCATCCGTACAAGAGTAGATTTACCGCATCCACTCTCTCCCACAATTCCAAGTGTTTTTCCCTTACAGATATTTAAGCTGATATCATTACAGGCCGTCAGCACCTTTTTGCCTGGAGCCGGAAACTGCTTAATAATATGTTTTGCCTCTAATATTACTTCTGAATCATGAAACAAAGCGTTCTCCCTCCAATTCGGGCACCGACTGCAGTAGTTTTTTGGTATAATCGCTGGTTGCATGGTACATTACCTCATCCCTGCTTCCGTGATCCACCACTTTTCCTTCATGCATCACAATCAACTGATCCGCCATATATGATGCCACACCCAGATTATGGGTGACGAGAATGATTCCGGTGTCATACTTATCCCTCAGCTCTATCATCTGCTGCACAATCTGTGCCTGGGTTGTCACATCCAACGCACTGGTAGGTTCATCCGCCAGTAGCAGCTGAGGCTGAAATGTCATGGCCATGGCGATACCTACTCTTTGCCGCATGCCCCCGCTGAGTTGGTGTGGATAACATTCCATGATGTTCTCACCTGCCGGAAGACCCATGTTTTCCAGCATTTCAACTGCCTTCTTCCATGCATCCCACTTTGACATCCTGCTGTGGGTGCGGATATATTCCACGTATTGCCCACCTATCTTACGAATTGGATTCAAAGTTCCTCCGCAGTCCTGAAAGATCATGGACATTTCCGTCCCCCGTAGCCTCCGCCATTCTTCTAAGGAATTATCCAGTATTGATTTTCCCTGGAAGAGAACATCCCCGGACACCACCCTGCCCCCATGGGGAAGGGCGCCAAGTACGGCTCTGATTACCGTGGTCTTTCCACTTCCGCTCTCACCCACAATGCTGATGATTTCCCCCCTTTTCATAGAGAGATTGAAGTCTTCCATCACCGGGGCTTCTATACCATATTGTACAGTCAAATCTTTAATCTCAAGCATACCATGCTCCTTTATTTTGTCCGCGAAATATCCTTTGTCAGCCAGTAATAATCCATAGGATACATATTCACTCCTGTGACATCTGTTGAGGATATTAGATACGTGGTCTCATATCCGAAGAATACGGTTGCCGCATCATCCATGATCAGTTGCTGAATCTTTATGATTAGTTCTTTTCTTGCCCCATCATCAAATTCCTTAGACAGCTGATCCAGCAGAGAATCCACTTCTTGATTCTGGTATCCCATCTGATTTGAGGAGGATGTGCTGTGCCAGTTTTCCCGCAGATACTTTTCCGGATCTCCGGTATTAGCCACTAAAACATTCCAGATCAGCATATCAAAACTACCGGAATCCCTCATATCCAACAAGGTTTCGTAACTGACCGTATTCAGTTTCACATCAATTCCAATGTCCTTCAGGTTGGCCTGAGCGGCCTGTGCATATACGTTCAACTCTTCACGGCTGGTGTAAATCACAAAATTCAGCTCCAGTTTTTCCCCCTCTGGTGTTTCCACGAAGCCATCTCCGTCCAAGTCCTCATAACCTGCATCCTGAAGAAGTTCTACCGCGCTCTCGGGATTATATTCATTTTCATCCTTCAATTCATCAAAACCAAAGTCTAATGTGGGAGGCACCGGTGCTTTGCCGGGCGTGGCACCGCCCTCAAGAAGGGTGTTACAGTAGGTTTCTTTGTCCAGGCCACGGATGACCGCCTGACGCAATGTCTTATCTTTTAATGCCCCGTTCTGGTTCATGAATGCATAAGTAGACCTAAGGGACTCCAACTGCTGAATCTGATACTGGTCACTATCTTCAAATTCCACTAAATTTTCCGTCTTCAGATTGTATGCGATCTGTACTTCACCGGTCTGTAATGCCATAGATCGTGTGGTCTGATCGTCTACGCACTTTAGGGTTACTCTATCCAAAGGTACCTCTCCATCCCAGTAATATTCATTTTTAACCACCACACACGCATCAGTGGGGCTGAAAGATTCCACCGCGTATGGGCCGGTACAGATGGGACCGTTCATGGCGAAGGAATCTGTGTCAACCTGGGTGTCCACAATGAGGAATAATGGGTCTGCCAGGCTTCCCGGAAGAATTGCCACCGGTTCTCTTGTCTTAATGACTAGATTCTGTCCCTCCACTTCCATGGATTCCGGTTCAAAGAAGGTGGATGCACGGTCACTTAATGCAAAGGTCCGCTCCAGTGAGGCTTTGACCAGTTCCGGCGTCATATCATCTCCGTTGGAGAACTTCACATCTTCCCGTATCTCAAATGTCCAGGTCAACTGATCTTCGCTGATCTCCCAGCCCTTGGCCAGGCAGGGGACAATCTCGCCCTCATCATCAAAACGTACCAGGGTTTCCCCTACCCCATAGCGGGATACCACCCAGCTAAAGTACTGTTCGGTAGGCTCCAGGGTATCTGCAAAACTGGTCACGCCGATGGTAATCTCCCCCTGGCCCCCTACTTTTTCCGACCCTGCGTTACTTTGGGATACAGCCTCAGACTCCGTGCTGCCCCCACAGCCACTTAACAGGGATAACATAAGCGTACCTGCCAAAGCAGCTCCTACTGTCTTCATAAGTTTCATATAGTTTATTCTACCTTTCCTCTTTTGCATATATTATCTATCTGCTACTATGTGCTTCTAATTCTGCTTAGGGTCCAGAATATCCCGGATGCTGTCACCCAGCATATTGAATACCACTACCACAATAACGATGGCAATCCCCGGATAAATCATCAGCCAGGGGGCCTTTGACAGGTAAGTTCTTCCTTCGTTCAGCATCAGTCCCCATTCGGGGGTGGGCGCCTGGGCGCCAAATCCCAAAAATGACAACGAAGCCAGTTCCAGCATCATGGTTCCAATGTCCGTAGCAGCGGTCACTATCATGGTGGTTATCATATTGGGAACCACGTATTTCCAGATGATTTTACCCTTTCTTGTTCCCGAAACAAGAGCCGCCTCTATGTAAAGATTTTTCTTGATTTTGAGTACAAGGCTTCGGGATAATCTGGCATATTTGGTCCAACTCACCGCCGATATGGCGATCACAGCATTTACCATATTAGGACCCAGCAGTCCTGCGATGGCAATCGCCAGAACCAGACCCGGAAATGAAATCATCATATCCGCGATTCTCATTATAACCGCATCCACGATTCCACCGAAGAATCCGGCCAGAATTCCCAGCAAAGTACCAACGACGAATATGACCAAAACCAGACAAAGGGTCATGGTCAAGGATGACCGTGTTCCATAGATAACCCTGGAAAGGACATCCCTCCCCAGCTTGTCGGTTCCACAGGTATAGGTATCATTGGGGGCTGTCAGGGAGTCCGTCATCACCGCCTCATATGGATCCTTCGGGGCAATCCAGGGAGCAAATATCGCCGTTCCTACAATCAACAGAGCCAGAATCAGGAAGACTGTAAACTGCTTATTCTTTTTCAAAAAATGCAAAACATTCAATTTACCGTTCCTCCTTTAGTCTTGGATCCAGATGATTATAAGAAAGATCTACAATCAGATTGATTCCCATATAGAGTAATGCAATCCACAAGACATATCCCTGTACCAGAGGATAATCCCGGCAGGATATGGCCTTTACCGCCATGCTTCCAAGGCCTGGCCAGTTATAGATAATTTCCACCACCGCAGTTCCACCCAGAAGGCTTCCAAGGGAAAGACCCAGAAGCGTCACCAGCGGAAGTGTGGCATTTGGCAGCACATGCTTCCAGAGGATATCTCTTTCCTTTATCCCCCGCATCCGCGCACCTGTCACATATTCCTGATTCAACTCCTCCAACACGGCATGACGAACCTGCCTCGTATATTTGGCAGACATAGCGATAGCCAGCGTCACCGCAGGAAGTATCATAGCTTTAAAATCCGTACTCCCACCTGAGACCGACACCCAGCGGAGTCTGACTCCGAAGATGCTTAGCAGTATCAAACCAATCCAGAAGTTCGGCACGGAAACCCCGAGAAAGGTCAGTCCCCGCACCAGATAATCCGGCCACTTATTCCTGCGGACCGCGGATAGAATCCCAAGAGGAACCGACACCAGCACCGTTATTACAAGGGATGCCAACGCCAGTTTTAATGTGGGCCAGAAGCAGGAAGACAGTTTTTCCACAACTGGCACCTTCATGGAATAAGACTGTCCCATATTCCCTGTCAGGACTCCTTTTAGCCAATTTCCATACTGCATCAGGAATGGCTTGTCAAGTCCCAGCTCCGCCCTTGTTTTCTCCAATAGTTCCGGAGTCGGTACATTACCACATGCGGTCAGCATAATTTCCGCCGGATCGCCAGGAGACAGATAGGTCAGCCCAAATGTGAGGAAACTGATTCCAAATAGTACAATCAGAATCTGAAGCAACCGGTTACCTACTAGTTTTTTGCTCAAATCTTACACCTCCGCAATCAGTTATTCCCAAGCTTGTAACACACAGCGCTCATATCCCCGGAATGTCTTATCCTGGAGGAAAGAGCATTTGACATAATATAAAAGAACAGCCCGCTTCTACAGACTGTTCTTTTCCCAAAATAAGATAACTTCATCAATCATGATGATTCTAAATTCTATCCGTATTTTAAGAATTCTCATCAGACCGTGAGAAACCTCTCAAAGGTATAAGCAGTTCTCCTGACTCCAGATCATCGTTCATGAACCCCTTCCCAGATTTCCATCCAGTGGCTAACGTTCATTCACTCCCTGTCACAGTGGCGGGACCGTACCGGCTTCATACCGGTTTCTCTTTCAATGCTTAAGCAACTTATACCCTATAATAACGATGATATATGCCCATTCGTACTAATTGTCCGCATGGTTAGTTATAACAATCTTAATTATAACTAATAACTATGATTTTGCAACCCTTTATCCATTCCATTTTGTTATGTTTAACTCTTTTTCATGTGTGAAGATCTCACACATAGTCAGGCAACGATGTATACCCACTTCCGGGCAAGACTATGTATCAAATTTCTCCCCTTCGTTGGCTTCCTCGACGATAAGGTCCTCAGCAGGTACTCTTTCACTGAAGGTTACATGTAATACCGATTGAGGCCAGTTCAGGCTCGTTCTGGCATGTCTGTCCTTTTGTTTCGCTGTCTGTTCCAACAATACCAATATCTCCGATAATACTTCACGGGTCAGATACCCTCCCCGCCAATGGAAAATAAATGGCTTCCCCTTTCGTATAGCCTGTAGTGATCGTTTTGCTACGTCTTCCATTCTGGTAAAGGATAGTTTCTTCTCTTTATAATAGAAATAATCCCCATTGGTACACTGCGGTATCTCATAGATCACTGGTTCATGATCCCGGAAAAAGTGCTGGTCATCCAGATTGAAATAATCATACCGTATGAACTCCTCCTGTCCAAGACTATTGTCAAATGTAGCGTCAAGTTGATAATATTTCCCACCAATCCTTACAACATTCCATGCATGGCGATACTTAATATTCTTTTCTGGATTTGCATCTGAGATTGCAATCATACACCAGATCCCCAGAGCATTACAGAGGATTTTTACGGTCTTAGCTATTCCTTCACAAACACCCACTCCCTGCCCCAGTGGGCCAATGATTTCATGGGAATAGGGCTTTTTCAATTTATCGTATCGGACATGGGTGCAGATAAAATCGTGGATATACTGCTCCTTCTCCCATTCTGTCATGGACAGCGCAGGGCGGATAAGCTTTGCTATCCTGGATTTTAACGCATTTTGATGCTCCATTACCTTCTTTTTATTGAACAGATACTCCGGAATCATCTCCACACTGCCGGCATCCTGATAAAAGCGATAGCGAAATCTAACCGCATAGAAGATCTCCGGGCAGTCTAACCGCAGCCTAAAGAAGATATCCTGCAGTTCATCGCCATCCAGGCGGGGTACCGAAAAAGAGGGCTGCAGCGCACAAAGCCCTGTTTTCATGGCATGGTAGGCAGTCTGTTGTATCTTATTCATGTTGCTATAGTAGTAAGGCTCCATGGTTTCCTCCTTGGTTTTTCTCTCTAATCAGCATTTAAAGCCAATCATAATTATGCCTTATTCTCTTTTATAACTCAACATGTTTTTAAGTAATCTCTTTTTTAGTCAGGATAAATGTACAGCAGATAGTAATAATCCAGGAATATTCAGATTATAATTATTTACCCAGGAATGCTTTGGGAAATGGTCCATTGTACTAGCTATTGAAAATAATATTTGTTACAATACATACTAACGACACTATTTTGTCTTACTAAAGCTGAAAGGAAATTAGATTCCAATGAAAGTTCTAATAGCTGATGATGAACTAATTATGCGCAATGGTCTGCGTTATACAATCGAGTGGGAAAAATATGGTTTTGAAATAATCGATGCGGTTTCCAATGGAAAAAAAGCTTTAGAGATTTGTGAACATGGTAATCTTCCAGACATATTGATTACAGATATAAGAATGCCTGGCATGGATGGCTTAGAGTTAACCAAAGAAATCTTGTCGAAATACCCACAGATACAGATTATTATTCTGTCCGCTTACGATGAATTCAAATATGCTCAGCAAGCCATCAGGGCCGGCGCCAGCGAATATCTGTTAAAATCCGAATTGGACTGTGATAATCTGGTGGCAACACTCTTAAGGATTAAGGCTCATATTACCGAACAACAATCTGAAAATGAAAAAAATCAAACCCTTCATACCTATATGGAACAGCTTCAGGAAAACCTGCTCATTCAGCTTTTAACAGCTCCATGTTACGATGTTGAAATACTTCGGAAAGTCAAAGAATTTAACATGACTCTTTGCTCCGACAATTTGATTTTAGTGCAGTTTTTTCCAAACCAAGATAATACCTTAGACCATGCTACACTGATCAATGACTCACGTATCACGAACTCTTATTGGCTATCTTCAAGCAGACATCATTACATTTTATTGGCAAATGTAGCTGGAGATTTACTGGATGAGACTCAGCTTAAAAAGTTCTTCTTTTCATTAAAAAGCACTATTCAGGGAAACCTCTTTTTCTGCCTCCCCTTTCATGGCTTCAACCAAATTTATGAGATGAACGGTATGATGCAGCCATATATACAATTACATAATTTTTATGACAATCGACTAGTCTGCTTCTGCGATCACAGCGTCATTGATTATACAGAAATGAACTATTCACAGTTTATAATTCCATTAACCCAACAACTAGAAGGCAATCATATCAAAAAATCCAAGCAGCTTGTGGCAGATATATTTACCGCCTATAAAAAACATTTTTATTTTCCAAATGATATCTATGAAATGACCTACATCTTATATACTCTGGTGGAAGAAAAAGCGAAGGAAATCGAAAAGATGTCAGATGGGAAGTTTCCACTTCCCAGATGGAAAGAGGCCGGCGATATGCAAGTCAAACTAACCATACGCAGATATAAAAGATTAGACGAGCTTATCGACAGTATGACCACATACCTGGATGAACTGTTTTCTTATATCGAGAACCATCTATATCATTACGACAAAATCATCAGTCAGGCATTGAAATACATGGATGAGCATATAGGGGATGAGATCTCACTCCAGCTAGTCGCCGATGAGGTCTACTGCAGTCCCCCTTATCTCTCTTATCTTTTCAAAAAAAATACAGGTCAAAACTTCTCAGAATATGTAATTGGAATGCGCGTAAAAAAAGCTAAGATATTACTGATTACCACCACGCTTCCGGTTACGGAAATCGCACAGCAGGTTGGTATCAATAACTCCAGTTATTTCTCAAAAGTATTTACAAAACATACTGGAAAAACCCCTAACAAATATAGAAAACAACCGTATGCGGATTCCTTTCATAAAGAAAGACGCTGACGCGTGCCACTTAAATACAAGGGCATATCCATATATATTCTAGTCAAAAAATATATATGGATATGCCCTTGCATCTGCTGATTTAATCTTCTCCCTGTATGAGTAATGGGAGTATCAGACATATTCTCGTACCTTCTTTTGGGGTGCTCAGAATATCCACACGGTACCTTTCCCCGTAATTCTGATTGATTCTTTTTATCACATTTCCTATGCCAATCCCGTTTAGACCTTGTCTTTTATTCTTCTCCGTAAGGATTCTATTTATAGTACTTTCAGGCATCCCCATACCATTATCTATAATCCATATTTCAAGGTGATCATCTTTCTTTAATGCGGTGACTTCGATTACGGTATCCTTGTTGATTTCATCAAACCCATGCAGAAAACAGTTCTCGATAAAGGGTTGAATCAGGAATCTCATCACCTTATACGCTCTTAATTCAGCCGGAATATTTATGATAAATTGAAAATTATCATAACGTAATTTTTGTATGAAGATATAACTGTTGATAAACTGAATTTCATGTTCGAGGGTTACCGTCTGATTAGAATACCATAAAGTGCTCTTCAAAATATCCACCAATGCCGTCAATGCGGTGGATGCCTCCTCAATCCGTCTCATGCGTAATAACATTTTAATCGCATTAATGGTATTATATAAAAAATGGGGATTGATCTGTGCCTGAAGGGTTTCTATCTCCAGCGTTCGTTTTTCCTTTTCTCTGGCTATCATTTCCTCTTCCAACAGGTTGATCTGCTCCACCATATCATAAAACTGCCTGAATAAATTCCCAATTTCATCCTTACCAAACTCCGCCGGTACTTTTAATTTTTTGTTCCCCTCCTTAACCTTTTGCATCTCTTTATATAAGCCTTCCAAGGGTTCCAGGATGCTTCGATTTAAGTAATATAATACCACGAAAACCGCCAAAGATAATGCAATCAGGCAATAGATACTGT
>DVNN01000087.1 GCA_018714325.1 Candidatus Pelethocola excrementipullorum | reverse complement strand
TGCTTCCACTGATAAAGCCGGCAATTGCTACAGTGAGTATTTTTACTTATATTTCGGCATGGAATGAATTGATGTTTGCGGTTACATTTATAAGTAAAAGTCAATATAAAACGATTACCGTTGGTATTATGTCCATGGTAGGTACATTTACCACCAAGTGGGGGGAGATTGGTGCCGGACTTGTTATTGCAACAATTCCTACGGTATTAATTTATATGCTGCTCAGTGAACAGGTGCAAAAAAGTCTGGTAACAGGAGCGGTGAAAGGGTAAGATCAGAGAAAGAAAAATAAGATACAAAGGTACCTGTTCATAGTGATAGGTACCTTTTATTTTTTGACTTCAATATGATAATCGAATGACATATATAAAGCCTCTAAACACACAAGAAAAAGTGATTAAATACAAAATAAAGTAAAAAATATAGAAATTATGCACAAAAATACAGGAGAATATTTGAATAATTATAATAAAAATATGTTAACCGATTGACATATTGTCTTCATGGAGTTATGATGTACCCAGAATCAATTGATTTCAAAAATACTAATGAGCAGATTCGGATATTCCGGACAGAAAGGGAGTAGTATGAAATTGAAAAAAGCGTTAGCAGTCTTTTTGACATCAGCATTATTTCTAAGCATGACTGGCTGTGGCAAGAGCGAGACAGAGAAGGTTCCAGCGAAATCGACATCAGAGGAGAGTGCTCAGAGTTCTTCAAAGGACAAGGTTTCCACAGACGGGGTGACAATCTCTATCTTAAACTCCACTTCAGGTTTAGAAAAGTTTTTTGAGCCTGCGATGGAAGATTATTATGAGAAGACGGGTGTCACTGTGGAGTGGAGAAATATCAATGAGGGTGATTCTCCTTATGAAGCGATTCAGAAGATGTATGCCGCAGGAGATACTCCTACACTGGCCATCATGGACTGTAACGACATCATCGAATTGGGACCGGACAAAGCACTTCCACTGGATGGGGAAGATTGGGTTGCCGATGGGGGCGACACCTATGGAATTAAGGTTGATGATGTGCTGTATAGTTTCCCTTTCAGCCTTCAGGGACGTGGTATTCTGTTCAATCGAACGGCCATAGAAGAAGCCTTGGGAAAAGAATTTGACGAGACTTCCATTAAGACACTGGATGATTTCACTGCAATTTGTGATGAGCTTCAGGCAGCAGGGATGGAATATCCGACCTGCCTTTCAAAAGAAGATTGGTCTTTAGGTGCTCATTACATGGGACTTGTATTTGAGCAGCAGGGAGGAAAGGATGAGGTTGCCAAAACTGGCGATGCATTAAAAGCATCCTTGACAGATGGATCCGCAAACATGATTGACAATGACCGCTTTAACAGCATTATGGATACTTTTGATGTATTAATGAAATATAACATCAACGGCAAAGATCCATTGGCAGCAGATTATGAGATGGATAACTGCTACTTTGCAGAAGGAGATGTTGCATTCTGGTTCAATGGGAACTGGGTATGGGAGGCAGTAGATGGATATGCGGATGAGGATTGCGAATATGGTATGCTTCCTCTTGTTCAGGACACTGAGGATGACATCTTTAACGGCCTTGTAAATGCAGTAGGTTCTAAGCAGGTGATGATTGATAAGGATGCTAAAGAGGCGGAGATCCAGGCTGCCAAAGATTTCCTGAACTGGCTGGTGTATGATGAAACCGCTCAGGATATTGTCGCAAATCAGGGGCAGTTAGTTCCTTGTTACAACACCTTTGACGCGTCAGAAGAAAACAAGCTTGGCATGGCTTTGAAAGGTTATGTGGATGAAGGAAAGACCTTTGATCAGTATAATGGACTGCCAGGTGACCATTGGGCAGTTGTAGGTGCTCATATTCAGAAATATCTGGGCGGACAGAGCACAAGAGAAGAACTGGCGTCCAATATCGACAGTTATTGGCAGGCTCAGAAATAATACATAATCAACGAGACAAAATCAAATAGCAACGTTTGTAGAGGGCGGCAGATCCGCCCTTTACTAATTTATACATGTAAGGACAGGAGGTTTTTGTATGAAGCGAAATTCGATGCAGGATAAAATCGCTACATTTGGTATGTTTGCATTACCTGCGATGTTTTTCTTCTGTGCAGTCATATTTATCCCATTTCTTTATGGCGTATATCTGACATTTACGGGATGGGATGGAATATCGGCTACAAAGGATCTGGTTGGATTCTCTAATTATGTGGAAGTGTTTAAGGATGTAAATTTCTGGTCCTCTTTATGGTTAACAATAAAGTATGTAGTTGTCAGCACCATCTTAGTTCAGATTGTAGCCTTTCTGTTGGCATACATATTGACCAGTGGCATTAAGGCACAGAACTTCTTCCGTGCCGGGTTTTTCACACCCAACCTCATCGGGGGCATCGTTCTGGGATTCATCTGGCAGTTTGTATTTTCAAGGGCATTAACAACATTTGGCGGGGCAACGGGGATTCCCCTTTTTACCACATCCTGGCTTTCTGATCCCACAAAGGCATTTTTTGCCCTTGTCCTTGTTACGGTCTGGCAGTACTCCGGTTATATGATGCTGATTTACGTAGCTGGATTCGTTGGAGTCTCCAAAGATGTATTGGAAGCCGTATCGGTGGATGGGGCCAATGGGTTTCAGAAAATGAGATATATTATGATACCG
>DVNN01000086.1 GCA_018714325.1 Candidatus Pelethocola excrementipullorum | reverse complement strand
GCTGACGGCCAAAGTTCGTTCCGGCGATCCAACCTGTGCCAATGGCTGGGAGATGGATACGATAGCGGGAGCTATCATCGGAGGTACCAACATGATGGGCGGTGAAGGAAAACTGGGTGGTACAATCATCGGTCTGCTCTTTGTCGGTATATTAAGTAACGGGATGATACTTCTGGGGGTAAATGCCTATATGCAGAGTGTGATAAAGGGATTGGTAATATTCCTTGCGGTAATATTAAACAGCATCCAGAAAAGAGGCAGCAGGTAAAAGCGGTCATAGGGCATATAAAAGAAAGTGAGGAAATAAGATGAATAGCTTAGAACGTTTTATCGCTACGATAGAAAGAAAACCGGTGGATCGGCCGGCGGCATGGCTGGGAATGCCGGATCATAAAGCAATTCCCGCATTGTGCAAGGAATATGGGGTGAATGACTATCATGAGCTCAAACTGGCCTGTGGAGATGATTTCTATTCTGTGGAAGTGCCATATCACTCTGAAAATGCCACCGAAATTTATGCGGCATTCGACTGGTATCGAGACGGAAGTAATGTAGATGCCGAGCATAGGACACTGACCGCGGATGGCTGCTTTAAGGATGCGGAAGAGCCGGAGGATCTGGATTTCTTTGAGTGGCCAGATCCTGTGAAATACATAGATGTGGAAGAATGCAGGAGAAGAGTTGAAGCAGCTCCTAAAGGAAAGGCCGTAATCGGCATGATGTGGTCTGCTCACTTTCAGGATACCTGTGCAGCCTTTGGCATGCAGACCTGTTTAATGAATATGCTGGTGAATCCGGAGATTGTTCATGCTGTAAATGATAAGATCATTGATTTTTATCTGAAGGCCAATGAAATTTTCTATGAGGCAACCAAGGGGAAACTTCATGCCGTGCTGATCGGCAATGACGTGGGCAGTCAAAGGGATTTGATGATCAGTCCTGCCTGTGTAGAGGAATTTGTGGCTTCGGGAGCGAGAAAACTGGTGGATCAGGCTCACAGCTATGGATTGAAAGTGATTTATCATTCCTGCGGATCCATCGTTCCGGCCATCCCCAGCCTGATTAAAGCAGGGGTGGATGCCATTCATCCCATCCAGGCCTTAGCAGCAGGCATGGATCCGGCCAACTTAAAAGAGAAATTTGACGGACAGATCTCTTTCTGCGGCGGCGTGGATACTCAAGACCTGCTGGTGAACGGGACACCTGAACAGGTAAGGGACAAAGTGAAAGAATTGAGAACGTACTTCCCCACAGGATTGATTGTATCTCCAAGTCACGAGGCTATTATGGATGATATTCCACCCGTCAATATCAGAGCATTATTCGAGGAAGCTGAAAGGATCTATTAACGGAGGGAAGCATGCGCAGAATTGGTGAAGTGATTAAGATAAAACCAGATAAACTAGAAGAATATAAAAGATACCATGCCAATCCATGGCCTGAAATTAACGAGATGATCAGGAAGTGTAATATACGCAACTATTCCATCTATCACAGGGGAGAGTATCTGTTCGCCTATTATGAATATGTGGGAGAAGATTTTGAAACAGATATGGCCCACATGGCTGCGGACCCCAGAACGCAGGAATGGTGGGATGTGGTGAAACCCTTCCAGGAGCCTTTACAAGACCGTGAAGAAGGCGAATGGTGGGCCGGTATGGAAGAGGTTTATCATCTGGACTGATATTTGGGCTCATATAAAATAGAAATAAGGATCTGCCTTTGGCTGAATGGAAGCCATGGGCAGATCCTTACTTGTTTTTACCCTTATGTTTAATCGCAATCGATTCGCTTCAGGAGTTCTGGTTCCCGCTGACCGATATAGGTTTCCAACGTATTTCGATCCACCAAGGCCGGCACAACTCCCTGGCGGGAAACGCAAAAACCTGCTGCGTATGTTGCGATCTGAATGGCTTTTTCCATAGGGCAGCCATCTATCAGATAAGCGGCCAGAGCCGAGATGAAGGCGTCGGCTCCGCCTGTAGTATCGATGGATGTAAATTTCGCAGCCGGAAAGTACTTTGCGGTTTCGGCTGTTTTCAGATAACAGCCTTCGTGTCCAAGCGTAATGATAACGGTTTCAATGCCCTTATGAAAAAAGTACTCGGCCTGCTCCTCTATGGTTTGGCATTGGGGACAGAGGGTGGAGGCTTCCTTTCGGTTGGGAACCAGAATATCGATGTTATGAATCAATTCCTCGGGCAGCATCCTCAATGCGGCGGGCTTTAGGATATTCTTGGCGTCGTATTTTTTACCGATTTTTGCGGCTTCACTGATCACTGGCAATGTGAGTTCGGCAGAGAGCAGGCAATAACCGGCGTTGTGGAAAAGATACTGCCTGTTTTGAATATCTTCAGGAGACAGACTGCCGTTAGCGCCGGGTAAGATTGTGATGGCGCTTTCACCGTTGGTTTCCAGATAGATATAGGCCCTTCCGGTCTGGGAGTTTATGTCCTTGTGAACTCCCTGGGTGATGACATTTTCCTTTTCCAGTGTTTCGAAGATGAAGGAAGAGTCGGCATCGTTGCCCACTTCTCCGATAAGCGAGACTTCACGGCCCAGCTTGGATGCACCCACGGCCTGGTTGGCTCCTTTGCCTCCCATCATGGTGGCGGAACTTAATATCCTTGTGGTTTTTCCGGCCTGGGGAAGCATATCCACGGTAAAGGTACAGTCGATGTTGATACTTCCTGCAACCACTATTTTTTTTGAGCGGAAGAAGGCAGGAATATTGATGCTTGCTTCGTTGTCAAAGCTGCATTCTGCGGCAAAAAGGTATGGGGACTCTTCGCCTTGGATTTTTTCGCATTTCTTAACCAGATTCTCGCAGATATAATACCCGAATTCCCGATATGGTATTTTCAGGCTTGATATACTGGGGTATGAGATTGCTTCCCGCACATCGTCCTTCAGGCTTACCAGAGAAAGGTCCGAGGGGATATAATGGCGCATCCTGGTCATCTGATCGAAAAGCTCAAGGGAAGAGGCGTAATGGGAGCTGACGATTCCTGAAATATGAAAGGTAATAATCTTTTGAATGGAATCAGGATCGTTGATAAATAGCCGCATACTATCTGAATAAGGTATCTGGTTGTCAAAAAGACACTTTTTAAAGCCCTCGGCAACCAATTGAGATCGCTGGCTCTTATCCCTTAAGAGGCAAGCGAGCTTGGTGTGCTTGTATTCCAAGAGTTTTTGAGTTAATACATAGCCCATCTGTACAAAATCAATGTTATAGGAAGGCAGGGAATCGGGGCCGTTTATGTAACAGACAGGGATGGCCTGTTCTGTAAAGTAATGTTCGTGCTGGGGGCTTGTTTCCGTCACTGGTTCCCAGATGATCCCGTCGACTCTGTTTTTTATGAGCGAGGTAATGTGTTTTAATTCGGTTTCCTGACAGTCCTGGCTGTCAAAAAGAAGGATGTTATATCCGTGCTCCTGAGCAGACTGAAGGATGCCGTTGAGCATCAGGTTGGTCCGTGGAGCCGTGCGGAGCAGAACTCCCAGCACGAAAGTTTTAGCAGTGGAAAGATTTTTGGCCATGCCATAGGGGGTATAATTATATTCTTTTACGATTTTCAAAACCCTGTTTCGGGTTTCGGGATTAATATTCTGATCCTTGTTATTAACGATTTTAGAAACCGTGGATATGGAAACACCGGCAAGATTTGCAATTTCTTTAATTGTCATAAGGAAACCTCTTTTTGTCTTTTTATTATATTATGAAGTGTTTTAAGGTATTTGTCAATGTCTTGAAAAGAAAACTATGTATAAGATGCACAAGAAAACGATTTCATAAATAGTTTTAATTAACAAAAAAACGAAATGTGATTGACGTACAGGAAAATAGGATGTACTATATACACATAGGAAAACATTTTAAGAAAAACTTTTCTTGCACAAATAATCCAGGGAGGTGAAAAGTTGAAAGAGCGGATTCTGATTATCGGAAGTTTGAACATGGATATGGTAATTGAGATGAAGCGCATGCCATTGAAAGGTGAGACGGTTCTTGGAAATACCCTTACATATGTTCCCGGAGGAAAAGGTGCAAATCAGGCCTATACCTCAGGGAAACTGGGAGGGGCGGTTGTGATGCTGGGATGTGTGGGAACAGACAGCCTGGGAGAAAAGTTGATCGGCAACATTGCCAGGAGCGGTACTGATGCATCTCATATACGAAGAGTGGAGGAAGAGCCCACTGGAACCGCCGTCATCTATGTGGATGAAGAAGGTGATAACAGCATTGTTGTGGTATCCGGCGCCAATGGGGCATGCGATGTGGAATATCTGAAAGAGAATCATAGCTTATTTGAAGAAAGTGCTTACGTTATGTTCCAGATGGAAATTCCCTACGAGGCAATTTTTTATGGGATCAGAAAGGCTAAGGAACTGGGGAAGACGGTTGTTTTGAATCCTGCCCCGGCACCGGATACTTTGCCGGAGGATATATGGGAGAGCATCGATTACCTGACGCCCAATGAAACAGAAGTCCTGAAAATGAGCGGACAAAGAGAGATGAGCATGGAAGGCATTAAACGTGGGGCAAGATGCCTTCTTCAGAAGGGAGTGAAGAATATATTGGTCACCCTTGGCGATAAAGGAGTTCTTTTTATCAATGATAAAGAGGAAGTTCTTTATCCGGCCAGGAGTGTGGAAGCCCTGGATACAACGGCGGCAGGGGATTGCTTCAATGGGGCCTTTGTCGCGGGTTTGGCCGAAGGTATGAGTGTAGAGGAAGCGATAACATTTGCGAATCTGGCTTCCTCGGTGGCAGTGACACGAAAAGGGGCACAAAGTTCTATCCCGGACAGGGAAGAAGTGGATGAATTGGTGAAGGAAAACTGTAATGTAGACAAAGGAGGACGATTATGAAAATGAAAAGGATTTTAGCATTATGTTTAGCAGGTGTGATGGTATTCTCCATGGCGGCATGCGGAAACTCAGGGGGAGACAGCTCAAGCGCCTCTGGAAAGGATACTTCTAAGGAGAGCGGAAGCAAAGATAGGGAAAAATTGATTATATCTTGTTATCTGGCTGATGACAGTCAGGTTGCTGTGCGCGAGAAATATATCGATGAACCGCTGAAAGCAGCATTTCCGGATGTGGATATCGAGATTAAGATGTACAGCGACAGACAGAGCCTTCAGGTAGAGGTTGCCGGCGGCGGGGGTCCTGATATTCTGGATTTGGACGGGCCTACCGATGTGGCGGAATTCGCGAAGGCTGAAAGAGTACTGGATCTGGGTGAATTTGCAGAGAAGTACGGCTGGAAGGATATGTTCTTTGACTGGGCATATAACAGCTGCTTCTACAACGACAAGTTATACTCCCTTCCCACGTCTTTCGAAGGAATGGTATTATATTATAACATGGACGTGATGAAGGAAAACGGATGGGAGAAACCAACCAACCAGGAAGAATTGGTTGAACTGATGAAAAAGATTCAGGAGAAAGAGATTATTCCTATTTCATTTGGTAATTCTAACTATCAGGGAGCAGTGGATTGGTTGTATTCCACATTCACAAGCTGTTATGGCGGTCCGGAAGCTGTAAAAGCAGCCATGGAGGGAAATGGAAAATTCACGGATCCAGCCATTAAGGATTCTATGCAGCTGATGGTTGACTGGTGGCAGGAGGGCTGGCTTGGAGATAAGGCTTCACAGTCCATAACCAATGAAGATATGATGGCATTCTTTGCAGAAGGAAGATCAGCCATGATGATCAATGGAACATGGGCATCGAATCAGCTTCTGGCAACTTATCCGGACTGTAACTGGGATTCAGAGATGATGCCTCAGAAAGAGGACATCGGTGAAATCCTTCCGTTTGCAACGGGTGGTGGATATGCAATCAATGCCAATTCTAAAAACCCGGAACTGGCTGCAGAAGTTCTGAATTACCTGTTCACTTCACTGGACAGACATTATCAATCCATAAATGAGGCAGGATATCAGCCATATCCTTTAAAGGCGTTTGACCTGGCTGAATTGGAAGGTATGGACGAGAAACTTTTGGATCAGTATAAACTGTTGATGTCAGCACAGGAAAACAAACAGATCGGATATTGTTCCTGGACATTCTACCCATCCGAGATGAGGGTGTATATGAACGAAAATACGGACGCACTGTTCCTTGACTCGTTGACTGTGGATGACTATCTAACCCAGGCACAGGCCTATATTGATACAGCGATTGCAGATAATACAATTCCGGTTCTGCCGTAATGGAAAAGAAATTCTAAGGTGAACGTAGCGGAGCGGATTGAGAAAATCCGCTCCAAACAAAGATAGTTGACAGGATGAGCAAAGAGAACAGTCAGGTAAAATTATAGGTGGTGGAGAGATGAATTCCTTTAAAAAAAGACATATAGTACCATACCTTTTTATAATTCCCGCGTTTATCATTCATGTATGCATTGTTACAGGTCCGGCTCTAAGCACGCTGGTCATGTCTTTGTTTGACTGGAATGGAATGGGGAACGCAAAATTCATAGGATTTAAGAACTTTACAGAAATATTCAAGGATCCTTTGGTTAAGTTATCGGTGGTTCATAACATACAATGGCTGCTTATATTCATAACCATACCCTTGATTCTTGGATTTGTCGTTGCGATAATAGTAAGCCGCTTAAGAAGAAGTCAGATGTTCTTTAGAACAATTTACTTTATTCCTTATGTGATTTCAGCGGCTGTTGCGGGCAAAATCTGGACCGCATATATGAACCCCTATTACGGGCTGAATCAAGTCTTTGCACAGTTGGGATTCGAAAACCTGTCTGAGGTGCTGTGGCTGGGCAATCCTAAGATCGCACTTTATGCAGTGGCCTTCGTGGATAACTGGCATTGGTGGGGATTTATCATGGTACTGTTTTTAGGGGCCTTGCAGCAGGTGGATACCACTTTGTATGAGGCGGCCAGAGTCGATGGTGCCACTCGTTTTCAAGAATTGATCCACGTATCTATTCCGGGTATCAAACAGACAATTGCCTTTGTTTTGATCATGACGATTATGTGGTCATTCTTAACTTTTGATTACGTATATATCATGACGAATGGAGGTCCGGCCAATGCGACGGAAATCATGTCCACGTATATTTATAAAAATGCTTTTGTGAAATATCGTGCAGGCTATGCCAATGCATTGTGTGTGATTCAAAGTGGAATTTGCGTGCTTTTGTATTTCCTTCAGAAGTATATCAGTAAAAAAGGAGGAATGGATGATGAATAATGGCGTGAAAAATAATGTAAAAGATAAGATTTCTTCCTTCTTTAAAATGGTGTTTCTGATTCTTATGGGAATCTTTGCGTTGGTTCCTCTGCTCCAGGTGTTGATAAACGCGTTTCGTACGGACAGAGAAAATAAGACGATGCCTTTGGGGCTGCCCAAGGAATGGGTATTCAATAACTTTACGGAGACCTGGGAGATCGGCGGATATGCAACGGCCTATTTCAACAGCCTTTTGACCGCTTTTATCGTTATCATCATCGTGCTGACTGTTGTGGGACTGGGGGCCTACGCCATCAGTAAACTGGAATTTAAGCTGAGAGGATTTTTTACAGCATATTTCTTCGTGGCGATTTCACTTCCGGGCTTTTTGTACATCGTACCAGATTATTTTGTCATGAATAAGTTGGGACTGGTAGATACCAGGTGGAGTCTCATAATCGTGTATACAGCCATGCAGATTCCCTTTAATATGCTATTACTCAGAACATTTTTAGCTGGAATCCCAAGAGAGTTGGAGGAAGCGGCGAAAATAGATGGATGTAACGAGCTGAATAGTCTGCTTAAGATAACGCTTCCCATAGCAAAACCCATGTTTCTGACAATTGCAATCCTTGTTTTTGTTAACGTGTGGAACGAATTTTTGTGGTCCAATACATTTATCACGACTGAAAGTCTGAAGCTTGTTGCAACCAGATTTGTTAAGTTTACAGGTGAGTACGGTTCGAATATGGCGCGGATCTACACGGCGAGTGTTATTACCATCGCTCCGGTCATTATTCTATACCTGTTCTTCAGCCGTAAGTTTATCGAGGGTATGACCAGTGGTAGTGTGAAGGGATAGTGTCTTGTCCGGCTCATAATTGGCCTAATAGCACAGCCTATTTTGCCATCTGCGGCGTTGTCATCGTCTAAAGATGAACAGGACAAGACACTAATTTGAAATCGGGAGGTTTTTTGTATGAAAGCAGAGTTTATCGAAAGTATTTACGCAGGGTGGCTGGCTAAGATCATTGGAATCCGTCTCGGAGCGCCAATAGAAGGCTGGACCTATGAGAAAATACAGAATATTTATGGAGAATTGGATCATTATCCGGTGGATTATCAGGAGTTCGCGGCGGATGATGACAGTAACGGGCCTTTGTTTTTCCTGAAGGCACTGGAGGATGGCAGACATGGATTTGATCTGAAAGCACAGGATGTGGCCGAAGCCCTTCTGAATTATGCTCCCTTTGAACATGGATTCTTCTGGTGGGGAGGATATGGTATCTCCACGGAGCATACGGCATATCTGAACCTGAGGAACGGGATACCGGCACCGAGAAGTGGTAGTGTTGAACAGAATGGTAGTGCGACAGCAGAGCAGATTGGCGGGCAGATTTTTATTGATACCTGGGGACTTGTAACACCAGGAAATCCGGATCTGGCAGCTAAGTATGCAAAAGAGGCAGCCAGTGTAACCCATGGGGGAAATGGTATCTATGGCGGTATCTTTATAGCGGTATGTATCAGTTATGCATTTGTGGAAAAGGACATGAAAAAGATTCTGGAAAAGGGATTGTCCTATATTCCGGAGGATTGTGAATACGCAAGAGTTGTGCGTGCTGTGATGGAATATTATGAAGAGCATCCAAAGAATTGGAGGGACTGCTTCAAGTTTGTCTTTGATCATTATGGATATGATAAGTATCCCGGAAACTGCCATATCATACCCAATATAGCGGTCATGATCTTGGCTCTCTTATACGGAGAAGGGGATTTTTCAGACACCTTAAATATCTGCAATATGTGTGGTTGGGATACGGACTGTAATGTGGGCAATGTTGCGACGATTATGGGAGTTAGAAATGGGCTGGAGGGAATCGACGATACAAAGTGGAGAAAGCCGATTAATGATTTCCTCGCCTGCTCCAGTGTGGTTGGCTCCTTAAATATTATGGATATTCCATTTGGTGCCGCTTACATCGCAAAATTAGCTTACGCTGTGGCAGGAGAAGAGATGCCGGAGCCATGGAGGACCATAACCCAGGAAAGAATTGACAGCTGTCATTTTGAATATCCGGGATCCACCCATGCAATCCGTGTGCGCGTAGAGGGATTAGATGACAGGGCCAGAAAGGACAGAGAATATGATGTGGCGAATACCGATGAAACAGCATATTCCGGAAGTCGTTCCCTGAAGTTTGTGGCAAAGCCAGTGGAGCCGGGCGAAAATGTCTATGTGTATAAGAAGACGCATTATGAGCCCAAGGATTTTCATGACAGTAGATATGATCCTTGCTTCTCACCCCTTGTGTACCCGGGGCAGACCGTTCATGGCAGCGCCTATTTACCTGAATACGGACAGGCAGCGTATGTAAGTCTTTACGTTCGCGATGCCCACAGCGGCAAAATCTATCAAAGTGAAAAGACAGAGCTGGAAAAAGGAAAGTGGGAAGAACTGAGTTTTGCTATTCCGGCTTTGGAAGGTGCTTTGATCGATGAAATGGGATTCTGCTTCCATGTACAGGGAAGGCATACCCAGATCTTCGATTTCGTAGGTTTGATTGATGACCTCTATGCGGATGGTCAGGCCGCTTACACCATAGAGTTGGAAAAAGAGAGGGAAGAGATCTGGACTATACTTCATAAAGAAATCAGCCAGTTTACAAAACTAAAGGGGTTGATGTATCTGGAAGATGGGCAGATGCACCTGTCCTGCTCCGACTTTGCGGAAGCCTACACCGGAAGGCATGACTGGGAGGATTATAGTGCCAAATTCTACTTTACGCCCCTCACCGGTGAAAATCATATGGTGAATGTGAGAGTGCAGGGTGCCATCCGTTCTTATGCAGTAGGACTTCTGCCAGATGGAAAGGCGGCTATCTTAAAGAATGATAATGGGTATCGTGTGATGGCTGAAACGGATTTCCCGTGGAAGGTTGGAGAAGAATACGCAATTCTGGTTACCGTAAAGGGAAATAAAATAGAAGCCGAGATTGATGGTGGATGTAGGCTTAACTTTACGGACGAAGAAAGGCCCTATCTGATGGGGGCAATTGGTGTTTCCATGGAAAATGGCAGTCATGACAAGTATAGAAGAATAGAAGTTTCAAAGTGTTAGCATCGTATGTTCGGGCAGAATAGTGATATTCTGCCCGAAAGTTTTAATATCCTAAGATAGTCTAGAACTCCTGCAAATACAAGAAATGTGTATGACACTTTCTTGGGAACGGTGTAGGGAAATATCTGATTCAGAAGAGGAGAAGGAATATGGATGTATATGGACTGGGAACCTTGGCGATGGATGTTTTGATGAAAGTGGATGTATTGCCGAAAGAAGATGGATTTTGTATTGTGAAGAGTAATGAAAAGCAGCCAGGAGGCAGCGGAACCAATGTGATTGTCCAACTGGCCAGATTGGGGGCTGCATGCGGATATATCGGTGCGGTGGGTGATGACGCTCTGGGTGATGATGTGCTTGAGAGTCTTTCGAAGGAAAAGGTTCATATCGGTAATATGGTTATAAAGCCAGGCGGTATTACACTACATACGGATATTGTGATTGATGATGGGGGAAGCAAGTTTATCATGCTGAATATGGGGAGTGCCTTTGAGGAGTTAACGCCGGAAGAGGTGAATATTGAGGCGATTTCAAAGGCAAAGGTTTTCTATACTGATCTGCTTCCCAAAGTTCCGGCGGTTCACGGGCTGAAAGCAGCCAGGAAAAACGGGGTGAAAACCGTATTTAATATGCAGGCGGGTCTGGGAACGATGCAGGGGTTAGGCATAACGAAAGAAGAGATTCTGTCTTCCCTGGCCTATGTGGATGTCTTCGCACCCTGCCGGGAAGGGTTGTATGAATTGACAGGAACAACGGATTTGGATGCGTGCGCAAAGATATTGAGAAAATATTGCGGAGGCGTTCTGCTCTTTACGCTTGGAAAGGGAGGTTCCGTGGCCTATGATGAAGGGGATAAGAAGCATTTTGTCCCCAGTCGTGTGGTGAAAGTAGTGGATACAACGGGGGCCGGAGATTCTTATATAGGCGCATTTATCCATCATTTTTATCTTAAGGCGAAGGGGCTTGAAGAAGCCATGGAATTTGCCACCTGCTGTGCGGGATATACCTGTACGGGCCTGGGGGCTAGATATTCACCGACGTTGGAACAGATTGCTGCTTTGGGAGCACATGAGGTGGGGAAACTATGAAGGAGATAAGAGGACGGGTAAGAGGGGGATTGATTGGTATTGCCTATGGTGATGCATTTGGCATGCCTTCGGAAATGTGGACGCCGGATAGGATTAAAGCGGTATTTGGAAAAATTGACAGATTTTTACCAGGACATCCGGATCATATGATATCTTCTAAACTGGTCAAAGGAGAGGTGACGGATGATACGATAAACAGTGTCTTAGTGGTGGAGATGTTAGGGGAAAACTATGGAAATGTGGATCCACATCTGTTTATTCGTAAGTTGAAACAATGGATCGCTGGTTCTGCGAAAAGTGCTGCAGTGGTGGGACCCAGCACTGCCAAAGCGATTGCTCTTATGGAAGAAGGGGTCCCCATGGAGGAGACGGGAAAGATGGGGACGACCAATGGCGGCGCAATGAAAATATTGCCCGTCGGACTCAAAGCTGGAAGCAGGGATGGAGAGATTGACGATAACAGGCTGATTGAAGAGGTGGCAAAGTTGTGTCTGCCCACTCATAATACCAGTTGTGCCATCAGTGGGGCAACGGCCATAGCTGCCGGTGGAGCGGCGGCCGTTGGAGGATGCAACACCGTGGAAGAAATCTATGAGTATATGATGAGGATGGCAGAGAGGGGAAGTGGATACGGGAATCCCATAGGAGGGCCATCGATTGCAAAACGTATGGAAATGGGCCGATATTTTGCTGATCATTATCCCGAGGAGCAGGCACTTAAGATGATTTATGATTATGTGGGCACCGGCCTTTCTTCCGCTGAAAGTGTTCCCGCCGCGGCGGCATTGTTCTATATGGCCAAGGGGAATCCCACCTTTTGTGCACGATATGCTGCCAATATCGGAGGTGACACAGATACGATGGGAGCCATGGCCTGCGGTATCAGCGGCGCCTATATGGGAGCCCGGCACTTTGCAGAAGAAGAGGTAGAGATGCTTGAAACCGTCAATGGAATTTCCTTTGACCGGCTGACGGATCTTTTGTTGTGTACATGATAACCTGAGATTTATTCCAGACTGGCGGCCCTGGCCGCCTTTCTGATTTTCAGCGGCGTGGTCTGAAACCGGTCGCGGAACAATCGGTGAAATAATTTGTCATTGGTGAAACCGTGTTTTTCCTGAAGCTCCTGTATGCTAAGCTCTGTGGCGATCAGGTCCCGGTAGATTCTTGAGAGGCGGTAGTCATTCAGGTACTGCAGATAGGTCATGCCCATGTTCTGCCTGAAGAAACGACAGAAATATTCGGGCTGAAGTGCAGCTACCTCTGCGGCTTCTTTCAATGAGATCGGAGCCGTGTAATGTCGATGGGTATAAGTGATGACCGCATCCAGCCTGGATAGAATCCGGGAGCTTTTCGGATGGTAGTTCACGGGCATCTTTTTCAGGAACTTCCGATATAACAAATCCAGGAAATCAAAGAGCTGCCGGTGGAAGGGGAGGAGGTATCCTGGGCGGGTATCTTCCTGCAGATCCTTCATGGAGAGCAGCAGGCAATCCAGTTTTCGGATATCTTCCTGAACCACAGGATCCTTACTGGCAAAGTCTATGGAGAACCAAAGGGTAGAGGTGTCCGGAAGATAGGATGCCAGAAACTCATCGGGAATCTGAATCAATATTGCCCGGTTTTTTTCGGGGCATCTGGTGGAGTGCACCACACCGGAATTGACCAGCATGAACTGACCGGGATGCATGGTCACCGACTGGTCAAAAATATTGACTATGGTTGTGCCTTCCAGGATATAGATAATCTCGATGGCTTCATGCCAATGTCCCGGTGAGAAGCTTCCGTGGTCATCCATGACGTGAAAAGCGATTTTTTTATCTTCATACAGGTCTATCTTTTGTTTGTAAGTCTCTTCGGAATATCTTTGTGGGGTACGGGCCAAACTGGTTTTCCTCCTTCGTTTCATACTCTATTATTTATTATAGTCGATTATCTGAAAAGAATCCACCTTATAATTTATCAAAAAGATAATATCGACGTATTTTATCATAGTATCAGACCTGTTTTTCCACACCCTTTCATGGTACATTAAAAGCAAATATAAAAACGTTCTGAGATGAGAAGCGGAGCGGGAAAGCGGGGTACATATGAAATTTACAGAAGGATACTGGCTTCCGAGTGAAAGGTCCAACGCATCCTATGCAACGGAGGCATATGAGATAGAGCAGATACCGGGAGGGATGCGGATTCTGGCAACAACCAGAAAGATAGAAAACAGAGGCATGACTTTAAACCTGCCGACAATCACCCTGGAATTCGTATTCCAGGATAAGGATACCCTTTCTATGGAAGTATGGCATTATGAAGGTTACGATGCCAAGGCGCCGTCATTTGAGAAAAATGAAACCATTTATCAGGATACAACATTGACTGTTACCGAAGAGGAGGCACTCCTTGATAACGGAACATTGCAGGTTCGTGTAAACCGACAGGATTTCAGCTATTCCATCGAGGCGGACGGAAAAGTCCTGACCAGCAGTGGTTTTCATAATCTGGCCTATATCCGTTGGGATAAGAAGGCGAGCACGATGTTGCCGGAAGCTAATTATATGAGTCAGGATTATAAACCTTATATGGTGAGTGAATTATCCTTGCAGGCCGGTGAATGCGTGTACGGGCTGGGTGAACGGTTCACCGCTTTTGTCAAAAATGGACAGGTTGTGGATACCTGGAATGAAGACGGCGGCACGGCTTCCGAAGTTGCCTATAAAAGCATACCATTTTACATGACAAACCGTGGATATGGAGTGCTGGTGGACAGCACCGACAATGTTTCGTTCGAAGTGGCCAGTGAGAAGGTGGAGTATGTTGGGTTTTCCGTGCCGGGAGAACGGATTAAGTACTATCTCTTCTTTGGTCCGACTCCAAAAGAGGTGATTGGAGCCTATACAAGACTGACCGGACGTCCGGCACTGCCGCCGGCATGGTCCTTTGGTCTGTGGCTTTCTACATCCTTTACGACTAATTATGATGAGAAGACTACGACATCTTTTATCGAGGGTATGGAAGAAAGAAATCTTCCGCTGAGTGTATTCCATTTTGACTGTTTCTGGATGAAGGAATTCCACTGGTGTGACTTCGAATGGGATAAGCGCTTTTTCCCTGATATCAAATCAACCCTGAAGAAGTATCATGATAAGGGGCTGCGGATCTGTGCGTGGATCAATCCCTATATCGCCCAGGGTACCGACTTCTTCCGGGAAGGGGTAAAGAATGGTTATCTGGTAAAACGGGCCGACGGCATGGGGGTATGGCAGACCGATAACTGGCAGGCCGGAATGGGCCTGGTAGATTTCACCAATCCGGATGCGGTCCGCTGGTATACCGATAAGTTAAGAACCATTCTGGATTGCGGCGTTGACTGCTTCAAGACAGACTTCGGTGAGAGGATTCCTGTGGATGTTGTCTATCATGACGGCAGCAATCCCCAGGCGATGCATAATTATTATACTTATCTTTATAATAAGGCGGTATTTGAGCTCCTGGAGTCAGAACGGGGCGACAATGAAGCTGTTCTTTTCGCGAGAAGCGCTACGGCCGGCGGACAGAAATTCCCGGTGCATTGGGGAGGTGACTGCTCCGCCAATTACCCATCCATGGCGGAGACCTTAAGAGGCGGGCTTTCTTTTGCGATGAGCGGATTCTCCTTCTGGAGTCATGATATTTCCGGATTTGAAAGTACGGCCACACCGGATCTGTATAAGCGCTGGGCCGCCTTCGGTCTGATGTCCACGCATAGCCGTCTGCATGGTTCGGGAAGCTATCGTGTTCCATGGCTCTTTGATGAAGAGGCCTGTGATGTTGTAAAATTCTTTACAAATCTGAAATGCCGTCTGATGCCTTACATCTATCAGAAGTCCGTGGAGGCTCATGAAGAGGGAACACCGGTAATGCGTCCGATGATCTTTGACTTCCCCGAAGACCCGGCAGTGAGATATCTGGATCAGCAGTATATGCTGGGAGAATCCCTGTTGGTCGCTCCGGTGTTCTGTGAGGATCACAGTGTCGAGTATTATCTTCCAGATGGAATCTGGACCGATCTTTTGACCGGAGAGTCAAAAGAAGGCGGAAGGTGGTTCAAGGGCAGCTACGATTACTTCTCGATGCCGCTCTATATAAGAGAAAACAGCATACTGGTGATGGGCAGCAAAGATGAAAAACCGGATTACGATTACAGTAATTGTCCTACAATCCGCATCTATCAGCCCAAGGAAGGGCAGGAAGCCGTTGCAAAGATTCCGGATCTGAAGGGAAATACAATCAGTACAATCAAGGCGGTAAGTGAAAACGGTAAACTTACTCTTACAGTAGAGGGACAGCATACGGATATGCAGGTGGAAATCTACGTAGGAAATGAGAAGAAAGAAGCCGTTATAAAAGAGACGGAACAGGAAATTTGTGTTAAGATAAGCAGGGTTTTGACGCCCGAATCATAGGATAATTAAAGTATATAGGCTGCTGCTGAAGTTTATCAAAACTTCAGCAGCAGCTTTGCTTTTTGTATCAAGTCACTAAAGTGACGCAAGTCAGACTCCTTCTTGTATCATATATGATTGAGAATCCGGAGTAGTGCTCAATAAGTAAAAATGGACAATATGCATATAAAATCAATGGTGATATATAAAAAGGCAAGAAAAACGCTGATAAAATTAGCGGAAAAACAATAATAGTGTTGAATATTAGACAAAAATGACGGGTTGTGCAATTGTTATTGCGTAAATAGCATATATAATAAAAATATAAACATAGTGTTTTGTCCTGCTCATAATCGTCTCCCACTTTCGCCTTGCAGGCTGACAAAATATTCAACGCTATTAGACTAAAGATGAGCGATACATCACACTAGTCTAAAGATGAATGGGACACTACACTAATCAAGAGAGGAGAAGGAAAATGAAAAGATGGAAAAAGATAGCTTCACTATTATTGGCCGCCACACTTTTAAGCGGGTGCGGCACAGGAGCGGGAAAGAAGGATGAGGGGAGTAAGGATTCAAAGGAACCGATTGAGATTTCTTTCTGGCATGTATATTCAGAGAACTTCGGAGCCCCTATTATCAAAGAGATGGTTGAGGCCTTCAATGCTTCCCAGGATGATATTGTGGTAAAAGAAGTATATAATGCCGACATGTATCCTGGGCTTATGCAGAATCTGCAGGCGGAGGTGGCTTCCGGTAATTCACCATCCCTCGTTATGATTGGGTATAACTACTTAAAATATTTTGAAGGTAATTTCAAATACACCAGTCCAACAGATATCATTGAAAAATATGTGCCTGAAGATAAGGATTATCTGTCCAGTACATATCTTGACAATATTCTAGAACTGGCCCAGGTGGATGGTAAACAGGTGGGAATCCCATTTTCCATCAGTGCACCGATTCTTTTCTATAATGCTGACCTGTTTCAGGCGGCCGGCTTAGATCCGGACAACCCGCCAAAGACCTGGGAAGAAGTAAGGGCTGCGGCTAAGACAATTTCCGAGAAGACAGGTGAGTATGGATTCTATATGCAGGAATATGCGGATAACTGGGCGGTACAAGGACTTTTGGAGGGAAATGGAGCACAGATTCTATCCGATGACGGACAAGAAGCAGTGTTTGCCTCCAAAGAGAGTGAAGAGGCATATCAATTATTAGCCGATATGGTACTGGAAGATAAGAGTGCCTTACATATTACGGCGGATGAAGGAATCCAGGCATTTATCAATGGAAAAGTTGGTATTTTATGCGGTACCAGCGCCAAGATTGGTTCTATTAAGACAGGAGCAGGCTTTGATTTAAGAGGTGCGGAGTTCCCCTTATTTGAAGGGAAGGACAGGAGAGTTCCGGCAGGAGGCAACTTTTTACCTATAATGGCCGAGACGGAAGAGGAACAAAAGGCGACCTGGGAATTCTTAAAATTTATCATGCAGCCCGAATGGCTGGCAAAATGGTCTGAAAATACCGGCTATCTGCCGCCGAGACAGGATGTTGCAGAAGACCCGGATGGATTAAAGGCTTATGTGGAAGAGAATGAACTGCTGGGCATCGCATTTAGTGAAATGGACGGGATTTATCCATGGGTGGCTTTTCCCGGTGATGTGGGTACACAGGCTGAGCAAACCTTTGCAAATACACGAGATAAAATATTAGACGGCAGCTTGTCCGTGAAAGAAGCCCTGCAGGAAGCTCAGGATGATTTGAATAAGTTATTAGGAGAATAAGAAGGGGTCATATGAAAAAAATGAAGGAAACCAAGAGAGAGAAACTTTTAGCATGGCTCTTTATAGCGCCTGCTACGGCGGCTTTTATAGCATTTATGTTCTGGCCCCTGGTCTACACGGTTTATTTGAGTTTCTTAAAATGGAATATGGTTGCACCTACGAAAAAAGTAGTGGGTTTGAAGAATTATGTTGATGTTTTGACAGATCCATTGACGGCAAAATTATTGGGGAACACACTGATTTACATTGTATTCTTAGTGATCATGATTTTTGCACTGCCCTATATACTTGCCTTTGTCAATACATTCATCATGAAAAAAGGAAAAGGCATCTATAAAACCTTACTATTTATTCCAAGTTTGATTTCTTTGGTTGTCGGAGCAATTGTACTTCAATTTATTTTCAATCCCATATCAGGGCCGGTCGGAGCTGTTTTAGGAAGGTTTGGTATTACCATGCCTTCCTGGTCCAAGACCAAGGGATTGGTTATTATTGTAATCAGCCTTGTGGCGGTATTTAAGACCTTTGGCTATAATTTTCTGGTGCTTTTATCAGGAATGAGCGGTGTGTCCACGGAATTGATTGAGGCGGCAAGGCTTGAAAAGACGCCGAACCGGAAGATTTTCAGGAAGATAGTCATGCCCCTCACCTCATCAACCGCAATCTATGTATTGATTATGAGCATTGTTCAAGGGATGCAATATGTATTCACGCCAATCAAGGTGCTGACCCAGGGCGGACCCAATGACGCCAGCTCCAATATTATCTATGGGGTATATCAGGAAGCCTTTGGATTCTATAATTCAGGTAAAGCATCTGCCTTGTCCATTATTACGATGGTGGTCTTTTTGATATTGCTGTTTTTAGAATTTCGATATGTGGAGAAGGGAGTGTACTATGAAAATTAGGGATAGACAGAATATATTGTGGCATATCACGTTTATTGTGCTGGTATTATTATTTTTATATCCGATTATCTATGCGTTCTTCACCTCCTTTAAGACGTTGCCCGAGGCATTAAACAGTACAACGAAATTATTACCAAAGGAACCGACGACGGAAGCATATAGTAATATTCTCAGCAAGATACCGATTGTCAGGATTACAATTAATACCTTTGTTATCGCCACCATAGTAACTGTATTTAAGGTTATTACCGGTGTCCTCGCCTCCTATAGTTTTGTGTTTTTTGAATTTAAAGGGAAAAAAGCAATGTATTTTGTTTTGATAAGTACCATCTTCATTCCCTTTACGGTGACGATGATTCCTAACTTTATCACGATATCCAACATAGGATTAAGGGATCAGATTCTGGGGGTAGCCCTTCCTCAGCTGGCCGATGCCACCGGAATATTCCTGCTGAGACAGCATATGAGGGGGATTCCCAAGTCGCTTCTGGAGGTGGCGAAGCTGGAAAAAACCCCTCATTTGAAAATCTTGAGAACCATAGTCGTACCGATTATTAAGCCGGCCATTCTGTCCATTGGAATTATTTTCTTTATTAATTCCTGGAATGAGTTTGTATGGCCCTCCTTGATTTTGAAGAGTCAGGAAAATTACACCTTATCCTTGGCCCTCCAGATGTTCGTAAGCTCGGAAGGAGGAACAGATATTCCGGTGGCTATGGCAATCTCAGTATTGACCATGGCGCTGCCATTGGCAATCTTCGCATTTTGCCAGAAACATATTATTAACACATTTGCCCAGTCAGGAATTAAAGGATAATTAAGAGGAGCGGTATGATGAACAGTATACAATTTGAAAATGTAAGTAAATCCTTTGGGAAGACGAAAATTATCAACAAATTAAATATGGAAATAAAAAAGGGAGAACGCATGATTCTGCTGGGGCCTTCGGGATGTGGTAAGTCCACCATCCTGAGGATGATCAGTGGACTTGAAACGGTTACGGAAGGGAAACTTTATCTGAATGGAAACGTGGCCAATGACATTGATAGTGGTGACCGGAGTATCGCCATGGTGTTTCAGAATTATGCCCTTTTCCCCCATATGACCATAGATGAAAATGTAGGATATGGCCTTCGAATCAATAAAGTGGCAAAGGGAGAGGTTAAGAAAAAGGTAGCTCAGGCGGTGGATATCTTAGGACTTACCGGATTGGAGAATCGATACCCCAAAGAGCTGTCAGGCGGACAGCGGCAGAGGGTTGCCCTTGCAAGGGCTCTGGTCAAAAGTTCAGACTTTTTCTTGCTGGATGAGCCCTTATCCAACCTGGATGCCCAGCTTAGAGGGCAGGCCAGAAAAGAGCTTGTAAAGATCCACGAGATGTATAATCAGACCTTTATCTATGTGACCCATGACCAAATAGAAGCCATGACCATAGGACATAGGATTGCACTGATGAATCAAGGGGATCTGCAGATGCTGGATACGCCTCATAATGTATACCACCGTCCTGCCAACATCTTTGTTGCCACCTTCATAGGCTCCCCGTCCATGAATATCATAACGGCGAAGTTAGATGGAAGGATATTACATTTGGGGGAGCAGGAAGTCGAGTTGCCTGACATGTGGCTAAGGCAGATCAACCAGTCTGATGTAAAAAGCATAAAACTGGGGATCCGTCCCGAAGATGTAACGTTGAGCAATACAAAAAGCGTAGTTTCGATGCCGGTAAAGGTGAAATATGTGGAAGATTACGGAAACAGAGTCGGATATTACTTTGATTTAGAGGAGGAGGTAGTATCCATTATGGCGGACAATATTTTCAGCATGGGTGACACTGTGTATTGGAATATAAAACCTGAGAAACTACACTTTTTTGACGCGGAAACAACTAATTCATTGGGATACCCGCAAGAAATTCTTTAGATATTAGAAAGGTGGACGTATGAGTTATTTTATCAGTGCCCTGATCGGTGGTATGAAGAGAATGGAAGAGGTGGCGGAGTGGATTGATTCTGAGCCGTTTCCTCATCTGGGAATAGAGCTGATCGCATTCACCCATCAGGATGAGTATTGGAAGCGGCTTACACATATCCTTGAAAAACTTCGCTGTCCTGTCAGCTTCCATGGGCCATATGTGGGAACAGAAGGAACTTCACCAAAGGGCAGTAAAGAACAAGAGTGGCTGATTGAGAGCTATGACAGAGTCATGAAGTTGGCGGCGAGATATGAGGTTGAGCATATTGTATACCACTATACCCAAAAAGGATGCGAACATGCGGAAAAAGAGCAAAAGCAAAGAGCGGCAAAAGAAAACCTGGATATTTTATTGGGGATGGCTGCTTCCTATCGTGTGAACTTGCTTATTGAAAATCTGCCATTTCCAAAAGTGGGGGTTCCATTGTTTGATAACAAGGAGTATTCAGATATGTTTGAAGAATACAAAGAAGGACTTTCTATCATTGATGTCGGCCATGCTCATATGAATCATATGGATATCGAAGCATATCTGAAATCTCATGGTAAACAAGTAAAAGCCTACCATTTTCATAATAACAATGGAATAGAAGATCAACACAATCGGATGAGCGACGGCACATTTTCCTTTGAAGCCTTTTCCAAAGTATATAGAACGTATACGCCCTCGGCGGATATTGTCTTAGAGTATGAGCCTCATACCAAACTGGGACATGAGGATTTGCTGAAAGATATAGACAATCTACAGTCTATGTTTTGATACCAGGGTCAAAAGATCATGCTTTTCATGCTTGCATGAAAAAGCATGAGTTTGGGACCCGCAAAACATGAGAAAGCAGCCCGAATAGGGCGAATTTCGAATGTTTTTAGAAGTGCGAGAGCACAAAGTGCGTAGCAATTCGTAGGTATCATAAAAACACGATG
>DVNN01000085.1 GCA_018714325.1 Candidatus Pelethocola excrementipullorum | reverse complement strand
TGGGGAGTGGTCTTGTATCAATCAGACTGCTCCCTGTTTTTCTGCTCAGCGCACAGGTGAGAACTATTACTGTATTAGCTCTATTCAGGCTTAGGTGGATAAATAATCTATTTGTACCAGACATTTATTTGTGATATGCTTATCCTAATATTTATTCTTTTAACAGCAATTCAGTTTTAAGTAATTTATGAAAGGAAAAGAGGATAAGATGGCAGAGAATCGTTTGATGAAATTACAGAATTTACTAAAGGATAAAAACATGGAGTACACCTACGTGGAGGAAGATGGATGCGGCAGTATTGATTTTATGCATCGTGGGCTTTCCTATCATATCTGGGAATATGCGGATGAGGATGTTCCCTGCGGCGTTGAAACTAACATCTTCCATGCCGGCCGTTCAGAAGATATAGAAGGAGATTATGAAGCCATCCTGTCCGGGGAGATTCAGTCCTGGTGATGATCATACACGGTGAAATATAGATTGGAGGCAGCATGAAGACCATATTACTTCTCGAGGATGAAGAAAGCCTGAATCGTGGGATAACGATGCGTTTGGAAAAAGAGGGCTACCATGTGTTGTCAGCATATGGAGCCAGCCAGGCACTGACCTTATTCCAGCAAAATGAAGTTCATCTGATTATCAGCGACATCAATCTAAAGGATGGGAACGGCATGTGTTTTTGTCAGGAGATACGGAAAACCAGCGGCGTGTACCTGATATTTTTGACTGCATTGGATCAGGAGATTGACATCGTAAGTGGATATGATATGGGAGCCGATGACTACATCACAAAACCATTCAGTCTGATGGTTCTGGTATCCAAGGTACATGCCCTGATGAAAAGGGTCAGTGGATCTGAGACTCCCATATTGTCATCTGGTGACATCCGGATATCCCTCCATGAGATGAGGGTCTGGAATCACGGTGAGCAGGTGCAGCTAAGTAAAAAAGAATTCCAGCTATTGAAACTGCTGCTGGAACATCCAAAGCAGATTCTCTCTAAAGAGCAGATTCTGGAGGCGGTCTGGGATCTGGACGGGCAGTTTGTGGATGACAATACGGTACCGGTCAATATCAGCCGTCTCAAGAATAAGTTAATGGTAAATGAGATACAGAATGTAAGGGGTATGGGTTACATATGGACAAAGGACGTAATAAAAGGGTAGTCCTGACTGCAGGGCTGCTCTTTCTTATGCTTTCGGGAATAGTATTCTTATGTTTTCAGTTGAAACAGGATATAGAACAAGATTACCAGGAGAAGTTGGGATATCTGCTGTCTTTGGACCCGGAAAGAGAAGCGGATTATATATCGATTTTTCAAGGAAATACAACACGAGACCAGAAGGCCGCGAGAGAAGCGGGAGAACGACTGGAAGAAAAATACGGATATTTAGGAACGCACAATAAAAATGGACAGATGGTTGTCCTGGTATTAGCGGCCATAGGTGGAATCTGTATTGCAGGAGCTCTGGTTTATCTCTTTATGTACTGGCGGCAGCAAAAGGCCATTCAAGAACTTAGGATTGAAAAGTTTATGCTCACAGATAAGGTATCAGAGCTGGAGGCTGAGCAGGAGCTGCTCAAGAACCGGATGCAGCGGGAAGAAACGGAGACAAAATCACTGGTGACGGATATTTCCCATCAGCTTAAGACCCCTCTGTCTTCTTTAAAGATGTGTTATGAAATTGCCGATACCAATAGTTTTACGCCTGAAGAACAGCGGTCTTTCCTAATACAAGGCCAACATGAAGTGAAGAAATTGGAGAACCTGACCCAGTCGCTGATCAATCTATCCCGGCTGGAGACCAGGATGATTCAGATAACTCCCGAATCCGCCAGCCTGAAGAAAACACTTCTGGCCGCAGTCAACGGAGTCTATATGAAAGCCTTTGAAAAGAATATCGCAATTTCTGTCAATGAGTTTGAAGACGATAATCTCTTTCTGGATCCACGTTGGACACAGGAAGCCCTGTTAAATGTACTGGACAATGGAATCAAATATTCTCCCTCTGACACCAGTATAGAGATTAGAGTGACGCCTATGGTGAGTTACCATTTAATTGAGATAGAGGATCAGGGAGTCGGCGTGCCTAAGGAGGAGATGAATCAGATATTCAAGCGTTTCTATCGCGGAAAAGCATCCGGTATTCAAAAGACGGAGGGCTCCGGGGTTGGATTATACCTGACAAGACGGATACTAGAGGAACAGGGCGGAAGCATCCGGGTAAAAAGAGGAAGAAAGGGTAGTGTTTTCTTAATTGCCCTTCCGAAAATCAAGAGTAATGCCAAGATATAGAGATAGAAGTTTCTTACAAAGTTGTTATACTTTCTGAAAGCTTCCTGTAAGCCTTGGGTGATAAGCTATTGAAATAGGGCTAAAGCCCAATCAGAAGCACATGATAAGGAGGCTTATATGAAAAGCATACTAGAAACCAGGGATTTGGTTAAATATTACGGAACGAAAGAAAATATTGTTAAGGCCATCGATCACACCAGCATTCAAGTACAGCATGGAGAATTTGTGGCTATCGTAGGGCGTTCAGGCTCAGGCAAGAGTACCTTGCTGCATATGTTGGGAGGTCTGGACCGACCTGACAGCGGAGAGGTGCTGATTGAGGGGAAGAATATCTTTAATCTTAAGGATGAGGAACTGGCCATATTCCGAAGAAGAAAGATCGGATTTGTCTTTCAGAATTATAATCTCATTCCATCTTTAAACGTATGGGAAAATATCGTGCTTCCCATGGGTCTGGACGGGAAGAAAATCGATAAGGAATACATCCAGGATCTCAGTGAACGGATTGGCATCGATGACAAGTTAAAATCCCTGCCTAACACCTTATCAGGCGGTCAGCAGCAGCGGGTTGCCATCGCCAGAGCATTGGCCGCTCAGCCTGCCGTTATCCTGACCGATGAACCCACGGGAAATCTGGACTCCAAAACCGAGATGGAGGTCATCACCTTGATGAAGGCCTGTGTGATGGAATATGGACAGACGCTGGTGATGATCACCCACGATGAAACCATTGCCCAGATGGCCGACAGAATCATGGTGATCGAGGATGGTAAGGTGGTGGACCAATGAAGCTGATAAATAGAACCGCCATCTCTAACTTGAGACAGAACAAAGGAAGAAATATATTAACTGGCATTGCCATCTTTTTAACCACAATCCTTTTGCTGGTGATTCCCACAGTTGGATTCGGGATTATGGACTTAGAATTTGTTGCGGTAAATAAACTCTATCCCACTTATCATGTGATGTTTCGTAGTGTGGATGAAAGTACGACAGAGAACCTATCCGTACATGCGGATATTGAACGTATCGGCCTTCGTCAGGATGCGGCTCAGACATCAGTTGATAATAGTACACTGCTGATGATTTATATGGATCAGGAAGCCATCGCCATGAACAAGCTGGAATTAGAAAGCGGAAGATGGCCCGAAAAAACGGATGAAATCGTGGTCTCCCAGGGAAGTCTGGAGGCTCTGGGAATCAAGGGGCAAATTGGTGATACGATAACCATGCCTTATCAGGCCATCCTGGCAGATGGGCTGGATTACGAGAAAGAAGCAGAATTTCGAATCTGTGGTATGGTACCTACTATCGAACAGGATGGTGAAAAGAAGGTTTATGCTTCCTATATATCCAGAGAATTTATGGAGCAATTGCAGCCGAAAAATCAACGGGTATATCGAGTGATGTTCCGAATCACAGGTGCCGATTCCATGACCAGGGATAGGATTGAAGATACTTATGAGAAAATCGCAGAAAATTTCCGGATTTCTGAAGGAAATATTGTTCCAAATTCCAGTTACTTGCTTGCCAACTATGTGGATCCCGCCTTTTATGCCGGTATTATTGTCGTCCTTTTGGTCGTGGTTTTTGCAGGGGTGATTACCATTTATAGCATCTACTATATCTCCCTGATCTATAAAGTACAGGAGTACGGGAAGCTGAAGGCTCTGGGAGCAACCAAAAGACAGATTCGCCAAATCGTATTTCGCGAGGGGATGTTTGTTGCAGGTATTGCAATTCCCATCGGATTAATACTGGGAAGCCTCTGTTCAGTCATAGCGACTCAGTATCTTACCACTAGTTTTGCATCCAGCAATAGTATCAGCGAGACCATACGCAAAATATTAGATGACCAGCCTGCGATGCTTTTTAACCCATGGATATACTTGGCAGCAGTTGTTATTGCCCTGGCCACAGTTGCCATTTCCTTAATCAGACCCATGAGGATTGCAGCGAAAATCTCCCCGGTGGAAGCCATGCGGTATGATGGAAGCCTGAAGACCAATAAGAAGATGCGAAAAGGCCATGAAGAACTAAATCTGATCCGTCTGACATCCGCCAATTTGTCCAGAAACAAGAAGCGGACAGCAATCACCATCATTACCCTTGGAATGACGGGAATCCTGTTTTTGGTGATCTCTACAGTCTTATCTTGCGCGAATCCCAAAGAAATTGCCAGGGAATCCGTCTTTGATGAATTAGTCATCAACGTGAAGAGTAATGACAGGGATAAGATGCACCCGGAGCAGGCATGGTCTGAGATTAGTAAGAATAATCCTCTGAATGAGTCGTTAGAATCAAAGATGATGGAGATTCCCGGTGTAGAAAAGATAACAAAGTCCAGTGATATGGATATAGAAATAAAGAATATCGTATCTGAAGATGGGTATTTGAATTCTTCAATCATAGGTATCCCAGAAGAGTACGGGGGAAGGCTGAATGACAGCATCGTGGAGGGCGACTGCACCTATGAAGATCTATTATCAGGAGACAAAATTATCATGGATGAGAGTGCTTTCATGTATTTACCAGAAACTAAAACAGTAGGAGATAAAATCCGCATCCTATTCAAAAAGGGAGGAGCGATAGTCGAGAAAGAATTGGAAATCGCTGCCATAGCCAAGATGCCGGAAGGCTTGGGACATTATTTTTCCTTTGCACTTCCTGAATCTGTAATGGATCAATTCTGTGATTACAACTTGAACCGGTATTGGTCTGTTGCCATAGATCATGGAAAGCTGGCCGAGGCGGAAAGTAAGATACGCGCCCTACTATCCGAAGAGGAATATCTAAATATGCATACTTATGAGGAAGAGGTGGCAAATCGTCAAAAGAACACTGACTTCACTTCACAGATCTGCTATGTATTTATGGCGGTGCTTGGAGGGGTAGGCATCATGAATCTGATCAACACCATGATTAACAGCATCTATGTCCGTAGAAGAGAGCTGGGCATCATGCAGGCAATCGGGCTTTCGGAAAAACAGATGGTACGAATGCTTCAGATGGAAGGATTGTTCTATACAGTGGGAACACTGGTGATATCACTGGGATTTGGCTGTCCGATGGGGTATGCTGCCTATCTGTATGCGCTGGATTCCAGAATGCTTGATATCGTCAACTATCATTTCCCGTTAACACAGGTTCTGGTTCTGATACTGGTTGTTGCACTGCTTCAGATCCTTCTAACCTATCTGATTATAAAGAATTTCCGAAAACAAAGCATGATTGACAGAATCCGTTTTTCGGAGTAGGAGTGTACCAAAAGGCGATGGAGTATGAGAATATACACCATCGCTTTTTTTCATTACTGTAACTCTGCTGATATCAGTAGGAGAGTGTCTGCGCTTATTTAAGCGACTCTTTTATTGTAAAGTGACTCAATATCCTCATCGTTCAATGTTTCTTTTTGAAGAAGTAGATTAGCCAGGTCTTCTAAAAGGTTCTGGTTTTGAATCAGAAGTTCTTTTGCCCCTTCATAAAGCTCTTGGGAAGTTTCCCGGCACTTATCCAGTAGTTTTGCATCGTGGAGAGAATCATAGTCAGATAGATGAAAAAGCCCCAGGTCTTTATTCATTCCATATTTGCCCACGTAATCCACCAATAAGTTGGATGCTTTCGTAATATCATTGCTTGCCCCAGTGGTGATGTCATCGGTGCCAAAAACCAACTCTTCGGCGATTCTTCCGGCAAATAATACCTGAATGTTGGATTCTAACTGTGATTTTGTTAGAAATAAAGTATCCTTTGGGATGCTCAGTGAAAATCCGCCGGCACCTCTTACGCTGGGGATGATGGTGACCTTAGAGATATAGTTATCCGGCAGCAATAGCTTAGTCATTAAAGCATGTCCGGCCTCGTGAAATGCAGTGACTCTACGGTCATGATCCGTGATATAGCTTCTGTCTGTCTTCTCAGCACCGGCGATAACGGAAGAAAAGGCCTTATCGATATGAGATTGCTTAATTTCAGTTTCATTGGCATTGGCAGCCATAATGGCAGCTTCATTAAGCAGGTTTTCAAGCATAGCGCCACTGAAGTATACGGTTGATTTCGCAAGGGTACGCAGTGAAACCTTTGGATCAATGGATTTGGACTGGCTGTGCAGCTCTAAAATCTTCTCCCTTGCATTGATATCCGGAAGTCCAATCTCAATCTGTCTGTCAAACCGTCCCGGCCTTGTGAGGGCTTCATCCAGCGTATCCACCCGGTTGGTTGCTGCAATCACAATAATTCCTTCCCTTTCATGGAATCCAGACATCTCTGTTAAGAGGGCGTTCAGTGTTTGATCACGCTCATCATTGCTGGAGGAAGGGTTTTGTCCTCGCTTTTTTCCTATAGTGTCAATCTCATCAATAAATATCACGGCTTTTTCATTCTTCTTAGCCTTCTTAAACAAATCCCTGACCCTGCTGGCCCCAACCCCTACATAGGTCTGAATGAAGTCTGACCCGCTCATGGCATAGAAGGGAACCTGGGCTTCTCCGGCGATGGCCTTTGCCATCAACGTTTTTCCGGTGCCCGGAGGTCCGTAGAACAGGATACCTCTTGGCATCTTTGCGCCTACTTTGGCATATTTATCCGGTGATTTGATGAATTGTATGATATCATCCACCATGGATTTCGCCTCTACATTGCCTGCGATGTCAGACAGGGTACAGGCGGCCAGCGTTGCAGCATCCTCAACGATGATTCCTTTCTTATTTTTCCGAATCAGATAGTAGACAATGCCCCCAATGCCGATTATGGCAATGATCTGAAGAGGGCCGGAGGCCATCGATTCCAATCCATATTGTATTTCCACATTATTCTTCAGAAGATATTCAGTAAAATCCTCGGTCTTAGGGTTTGGTACCTTATAAGTTTTTTGCTCGTCTTTTAGCTTCACGTTTATATAGTCATCTTCTGGTGAGAAGGTAACGGATTGGATTTTCCCTTGATCTATAGAAGTCAGAAAATTATTATAAGTCATGGGTACTGTAACATGATAGTTAAAGTAGAGTCCAACACCGACTACACCTGCCAGTAAGAGAGCTATGAAAAATATAATTAGTCTTTTATGCTTTTTCATATGTAACCTCCCATATCATGATGTAGGGGTCAAAAGGTATTTTGACCCCATGATACCTACGAATTGTTACGCACTTTGCGCTCGCGCAACCACAAGACGCACGTTCCGAGCTTCTTGTGGTT
>DVNN01000084.1 GCA_018714325.1 Candidatus Pelethocola excrementipullorum | reverse complement strand
CATCTTCATATCCTCCTGATCTTATGTGTCTGTTGATTCATTATTCAATTATAGAATCGTTTTTATCATAGCATATCTCTTGGGGCATTTCCAGAAATATAACGTGTTTTTTGAGGGGGCAAGTGCAAATGTTTTTCGGAAGATGGGCTTGTTTATTTCTGCAAATGGCAGCGAATAGATTTTGAGCCGCTATATAATAGGAAGGTTTATGAAAAGTAAACAGGAAACTATTGGATGAAGTTCAAGTAAAACTACAACCGGCCCACCATTCAGAAAAACTTTGAAAAAATATTTGACACACTTGACAATTTGTGATATTGTAAAAGATGCACTATTATGGCAAGATATGCCTAGAAGTTCGTCCATTGCTAAGAAAGTGGGAATTTTGGGCATAAAGTTGTAATAAATATAAAAAACACACAAGGGGTGAAACGTCAATGGAGAAAAACAGAATACGTCCCGTAGCCAGCGGAAAAAGTATGCGAATGAGTTACCAGAGACAAAAAGAAGTTTTGGAGATGCCCAACTTGATCGAGGTTCAGAAGGACTCCTATAATTGGTTTCTGAGTGAAGGCCTCAACGAAGTCTTTGATGATATCTCTCCAATTTCCGATTACAGCGGCAAGCTGAGTCTGGAATTCGTAGATTTTACTCTGTGCGAAGACGATGTGAAGTATTCCATCGAAGAGTGTAAACAGCGTGATGCAACTTATGCGGCACCATTAAAGGTGAAGGTAAGATTGTATAATAAAGAGAGAGACGAAATCAGCGAACATGAGATTTTCATGGGCGACCTTCCATTGATGACGGCTACAGGAACTTTCGTTATCAATGGCGCAGAGCGTGTTATTGTAAGCCAGTTAGTACGTTCCCCTGGAATATATTATGCAATTGCCCACGATAAAGTAGGAAAGAAACTGTATTCCAGTACGGTAATTCCAAACCGTGGTGCATGGTTAGAGTACGAAACTGATTCCAATGATATATTTTATGTACGCGTTGACAGAACCAGAAAGGTTCCGATCACAGTACTGATTCGTGCTCTGGGCATAGGAACAAACGCCGAAATTGTAGACCTTTTTGGTGAAGAGCCAAAGATATTGGCGAGCTTTGGAAAGGACACTGCTGAGAGTTATCAGGAGGGTCTTCTTGAGCTATACAAAAAAATCCGTCCAGGAGAGCCGCTTGCAGTAGAAAGTGCTGAGAGCTTGATCAATTCCATGTTCTTTGATCCTCGTCGTTATGACCTGGCAAAGGTTGGACGTTATAAGTTTAATAAAAAACTGTCCTTTAGAAATCGTATCCGTAACCATGAGCTGGCTGAAACCGTGGTTAATCCGTCCACAGGGGAAATTATCGCTGAGAAAGGCACAATTGTGACCCTTGAAATGGCTGATGATATCCAGTATGCAGCAGTGCCATACGTATGGATTCGGACAGAAGAGAGAAATGTAAAGATTCTTTCTAATATGATGGTTGACATCACCCGCTGGGTGGATGTGGATCCGGCAGAAGTGCACGTGACAGAAGAAGTGTACTATCCGGTATTGGAAAAGATTCTGGAAGAAAATACAGATTTGGATGACATCAAAGATGCAATCCGCCGTGATATTCATGATTTGATTCCCAAGCATGTAACCAGGGAAGATATCATCGCTTCCATCAACTATAATATACATCTGGAATATGGCCTTGGCAATGACGACGATATCGACCATTTGGGAAATCGTCGTATTCGTGCCGTAGGAGAACTGCTTCAGAACCAGTATCGAATCGGTCTTTCCAGACTGGAGCGTGTGGTTCGTGAGCGTATGACAACCCAGGATATTGATGGGATTTCTCCGCAGTCATTGATTAATATTAAACCAGTTACCGCAGCTGTGAAAGAGTTCTTTGGTTCTTCCCAGCTGTCACAGTTCATGGATCAGAATAACCCTCTGGGTGAGCTGACCCATAAAAGACGTCTTTCCGCATTGGGTCCTGGTGGTCTGTCCAGAGATCGTGCCGGATTCGAGGTTCGAGACGTTCATTATTCTCACTATGGAAGAATGTGTCCGATTGAGACTCCTGAGGGACCTAACATCGGTCTGATTAACTCTCTGGCATCTTATGCCAGAATCAATCAGTACGGCTTTATTGAGGCCCCATATAGAAAAACTGACAAAACAGATCCTATGAATCCGCGTGTTATCGATGAAGTTATCTACATGACCGCTGATGAAGAGGATGATTACCATGTTGCACAGGCCAATGAGCCACTGGATGAAGAAGGACATTTTGTCCATAAGAATGTATCCGGTCGTTATAGAGATGAGACCCAGGAGTATGAGCGTCAGATGTTTGATTACATGGACGTATCTCCTAAGATGGTGTTCTCTGTAGCTACTGCTTTGATTCCATTCCTGCAGAACGATGATGCGAACCGTGCGCTGATGGGATCTAACATGCAGCGTCAGGCCGTGCCGCTTCTGACCACGGATGCTCCTGTTGTTGGAACAGGTATGGAAGTGAAAACAGCTGTGGATTCAGGTGTATGTATCGTTGCCAAGAAGGCAGGTACCATTAGTTATTCTGCATCCAACGAGATCCGCATGGCTAACGATGATGGAACCAAGGATGTTTATCATCTGATTAAGTTTATGAGAAGTAACCAGAGTAACTGTTACAATCAAAGACCAATCGTCTTCAAGGGCGAGCATGTGGAAGAGGGTCAGGTTATCGCTGACGGACCATCTACCAAAAATGGTGAATTGGCTCTTGGCAAGAATCCGCTGATCGGATTCATGACTTGGGAAGGTTACAATTACGAGGATGCGGTACTGTTAAGTGAAAGACTGGTACAGGATGATGTATATACTTCTGTTCATATTGAAGAATATGAGGCAGAGGCCCGTGACACGAAGTTAGGACCGGAAGAGATCACAAAGGACGTTCCAGGTGTCGGTGATGATGCCTTAAAGGATCTGGATGAGCGTGGTATTATCCGTATCGGTGCTGAAGTCCGTGCCGGTGATATATTGGTTGGTAAGGTAACACCGAAAGGTGAGACAGAGCTTACCGCAGAGGAGAGACTGCTCCGTGCTATCTTCGGTGAAAAGGCACGTGAAGTTCGTGATACTTCCCTTAAAGTTCCTCATGGTGAATATGGTATCGTTGTGGATGCCAAGGTATTTACCAGAGAGAATGGTGATGAGCTTTCACCAGGAGTAAACCAGGCTGTTCGTATCTATATCGCACAGAAGAGAAAAATCTCGGTGGGTGATAAGATGGCTGGACGTCATGGTAACAAGGGTGTTGTTTCACGCGTGCTTCCTGTGGAAGATATGCCATTCCTGCCTAACGGACGCCCGCTTGACATCGTGTTGAACCCTCTGGGTGTACCATCTCGTATGAATATCGGGCAGGTGCTGGAGATCCATCTTTCCCTGGCTGCCAGGGCTCTGGGATTCAATATCGCAACACCGGTATTCGATGGTGCGAACGAAGATGATATCATGGATACCTTAGATCTGGCCAATGATTATGTAAATTTAAGCTGGGATGAGTTTTCTGCGAAATACAAAGAAGAACTCCTTCCGGAAGTATATCAATATCTGTACGAAAACAGAGATCATCGTGAATTGTGGAAGGGAGTTCCACTGACACGTGACGGAAAGGTAAGATTACGCGATGGCCGTACCGGGGAGTACTTTGACAGTAAGGTAACCATCGGCCACATGCATTATCTGAAACTGCATCATCTGGTTGACGATAAGATTCATGCGCGTTCCACAGGACCATATTCTCTGGTTACACAGCAGCCACTGGGCGGTAAAGCACAGTTCGGCGGACAGCGTTTCGGAGAGATGGAAGTTTGGGCATTGGAGGCATACGGTGCATCTTACACACTACAGGAGATTCTGACTGTGAAGTCTGATGATGTTGTAGGACGTGTGAAGACTTATGAGGCAATTATCAAAGGTGAAAATATTCCTGAGCCTGGTATTCCGGAATCCTTCAAGGTACTCTTGAAAGAGCTTCAGTCACTGGGACTGGACGTAAGAGTATTGAATGAGGATAATACGGAAGTGGAGATTATGGAATCCGTGGATTTCGGTGAGACTGATATGAGATCCATCATCGAAGGTGACCGTTATTCCAACAAGGAAGAGGAAGATTTCGGCAAATATGGCTATGGCAAGAAAGAGATCAGCGGAGAAGAAATTGTGGACGTTGAAGAAGTCGTAGAAGATGAAGAAGATGATTTCTTAAAACTTGATGAAGGACAGGATGAACAGGAATAAAAGGGAATAAGGTAAAGGCATATCGCGGCTGCCAAGTCGGGCAGCCGTGCACTTCCAAAGCGTGAAAGGGGTATTTAAATGCCAGAAACAGTGAATAAAGAAACCTATCAACCGATGACATTCGATGCAATTAAGATTGGTCTGGCTTCTCCAGAGAAAATTCGGGATTGGTCCCATGGTGAAGTAAGAAAACCAGAGACCATTAATTACAGAACGCTGAAACCGGAGAAAGATGGTTTGTTCTGTGAACGTATATTTGGACCGAGCAAGGACTGGGAGTGTCATTGTGGTAAATACAAAAAAATACGTTATAAAGGCGTAGTCTGCGACCGTTGTGGCGTTGAAGTGACGAAATCAAGTGTCCGTCGTGAGCGTATGGGTCATATTGAGCTTGCAGCTCCTGTATCTCATATCTGGTATTTCAAGGGAATTCCGTCTCGTATGGGATTGATTCTGGATCTGTCTCCAAGAACATTGGAGAAGGTACTATATTTTGCCAATTACATTGTATTGGATGCCGGTGATACAAGACTGCAGTACAAACAGGTATTGACCGAGAGAGAGTATCAGGAAGCCAGAGAAGAGTATGGCAGTGCATTTCGTGTGGGCATGGGAGCAGAATCTGTCAAAGAACTTCTGGAATCCATCAACTTGGAAAAAGAGTCAGTGGAGCTGAAGAGGGGACTGAAAGAGTCCACAGGTCAGAAACGTGCCCGTATCATCAAGAGACTGGAAGTTGTAGAGGCATTCCGGGAGTCCGGTAATCGTCCGGAGTGGATGATTATGGATGCAGTACCGGTTATTCCGCCGGATCTTCGTCCTATGGTACAGTTGGATGGTGGTCGTTTTGCTACTTCAGATCTGAATGATTTGTACAGAAGAATTATCAACCGTAATAACCGTCTGAAAAGACTTTTGGAGCTTGGCGCTCCTGATATCATTGTCCGAAACGAGAAACGTATGCTTCAGGAAGCGGTTGATGCGTTGATTGATAATGGACGTCGTGGCCGTCCGGTAACCGGACCTGGTAACCGTGCACTGAAGTCTCTGTCCGATATGCTGAAGGGTAAATCAGGACGTTTCCGTCAGAACCTGCTGGGTAAGCGTGTTGACTACTCCGGTCGTTCCGTTATCGTCGTAGGGCCTGAACTTAAAATATTCCAGTGTGGTCTGCCAAAAGAGATGGCGATTGAACTGTTTAAACCTTTTGTAATGAAAGAGCTGGTATCCAATGGTACTGCTCACAATATCAAGAATGCAAAGAAGATGGTGGAGAAACTTCAGACCGAGGTCTGGGACGTGCTGGAAGATGTTATCAAAGAGCATCCAGTTATGCTGAACCGTGCACCTACGCTGCATCGTCTGGGTATTCAGGCATTTGAGCCGATTCTGGTAGAGGGTAAGGCAATCAAACTTCATCCTCTGGTATGTACCGCGTTCAACGCCGATTTCGATGGTGACCAGATGGCCGTGCATCTGCCCCTGTCCGTTGAGGCTCAGGCAGAGTGTAGATTCCTTCTGCTCTCACCGAATAACCTTCTGAAACCTTCAGATGGTGGCCCCGTAGCCGTACCTTCTCAGGATATGGTTCTGGGTATCTATTATCTGACTCAGGAGAGACCTGGGGTGACTGGTGAAGGTATGGTCTTCAAGAGCGTCAACGAGGCTATTCTGGCATATGAGAATGCTTATCTGACACTGCAGACCCGTATCACAGTACGCCGTGAAGGTGTGGATGTTGACGGTAACCCGATTCAGGGAAATGTAAGTTCCACACTTGGACGTTTCCTCTTCAATGAGATTCTTCCTCAGGACTTAGGTTTTGTTGACAGGACAGTTCCTGGCAATGAACTGTTGCTGGAGGTGGATTTCCTGGTTGCGAAGAAACAGCTGAAACAGATCCTGGAGAAAGTCATTAATACCCATGGTGCTACTAAGACTGCAGAGGTGTTGGATGATATTAAATCCACCGGTTACAAGTACTCTACAAGAGCTGCCATGACCGTATCCATCTCCGATATGACAGTGCCGCCGCAGAAGCCAGAGTTAATTCAGCAGGCGCAGGATACTGTGGATAGAATCACAAGGAATTACAAACGTGGACTTATTACAGACGAAGAGCGTTATAAAGAGGTTGTTGAGACCTGGAAAGAGACCGATGATGAACTGACTCGTGCTCTGCTTTCTGGATTGGATGAATATAACAACATCTTTATGATGGCGGATTCTGGAGCCCGTGGTTCCGATAAGCAGATTAAGCAGCTGGCTGGTATGCGTGGATTGATGGCTGATACAACTGGTCATACCATCGAATTGCCCATCAAGTCTAACTTCCGTGAGGGACTGGATGTATTGGAATACTTTATGTCAGCGCATGGTGCTCGTAAAGGTCTGTCAGATACCGCTCTACGTACTGCCGACTCCGGTTATTTGACCAGACGTCTGGTAGACGTTTCACAGGATTTGATTATCCGTGAAGTTGACTGTGGTGAAGGCAAAGGCGAGATTCCTGGCATGTATGTAGAAGAGTTTGCAGACGGCAAGGAAGAGATTGAAAGCCTGCAGGAACGTATCACAGGACGATTTGTCTGCGAAACAATTAAAGATAAAGATGGTAATGTAATCGTAAAGGCTAACCATATGATCACGCCAAAACGTGCCGCTAAGGTGATGAAAGACGGCGTGGATGAGAAGGGCAAGCCATTTAAGAAGATAAAGATTCGTACAATCCTGTCATGTAAGTCTCATATAGGTATCTGTGCGAAGTGTTACGGTGCCAACATGGCAACCGGTGAAGCCGTTCAGGTTGGTGAGTCTGTTGGTATTATCGCGGCTCAGTCCATCGGTGAGCCTGGTACACAGTTGACCATGCGTACCTTCCATACCGGTGGTGTTGCCGGTGGAGATATCACACAGGGTCTTCCCCGTGTCGAGGAGCTTTTTGAAGCCAGAAAGCCCAAGGGTCTTGCAATTATTACCGAAATTAAAGGTATAGCTGTTATTAAGGATAACAAGAAGAAGCGCGAGATCACTGTGACGGATAACGAGGAAGGTGTATCCAAGACCTATCTGATCCCTTATGGATCTAGAATTAAGGTTCAGGATGGACAGGAGCTGTCTGCCGGCGATGAGCTGACAGAAGGTAGTGTCAACCCTCATGATATCCTTAGAATCAAGGGTGTACGTGATGTGCAGGATTACATGCTTCGTGAAGTGCAGCGTGTATACCGACTTCAGGGTGTAGAAATCAATGATAAGCATATCGAAGTTATCGTTCGTCAGATGCTGAAGAAGATTCGTATCGAAGAGAACGGAGATACCGAATTCCTTCCGGGAACACTGATCAATGTGTTGGATTATGAGGAAGCTAACCGGCGGATGATTGAAGAGGGCAAAGAGCCGGCAGATGGCAAGCAGGTAATGCTTGGTATCACCAAGGCATCCCTCGCAACAGATTCCTTCCTTTCAGCCGCATCTTTCCAGGAGACCACAAAGGTCCTGACGGAAGCAGCGATCAAAGGAAAAGTGGATAATCTGATTGGACTGAAGGAAAACGTTCTGATTGGTAAACTAATTCCTGCAGGTACAGGTATGAAGTGTTATAGTAATATAAAGCTGGATACCGATGCTCCTGAGCAGGATGAGATCTTAACAGAAGAGAATCTGGAGTTTGAAGAAGAACTGGATAGCGTAGAAAATTCTGCAGAAACAGTGGCTGAGCCACAGGGTGAGCAGGAAGTCACTACGGTAGAAGAATAATGAAACAAGAAAGGGACACTGTGCATGCAGTGTCCCTTTCTTGTTTCAAGGCTCCGGTTTTTTAGTACCGGTTTCTAATTATGAAATTATGGATACACTATCCCTTCGAATTAGCTTTGTTGCCATGGACATCTTCAGACATTCCCTGTGATTATCCGAAACTCTTTCCATCAGCCGTTGTATGGCTGTGGCACCCAATTCCTTTTTCTTGACTTTCATGGTGGTAAGTGAGGGAACCATCATATCACACAAAGGCATATCGTCAAATCCGATAATGGAGATTTCCTCCGGCATCTGATAACCATTTTCCCGGAAAGCCTTCATTGCCGCTGCCGCTATGATATCGTTATCGGCAAAGTAAGCATCGGCAAGCCTGGGCTTGTCTTTCAGAATCTCCATCATATCCCGGTAGCCTTCTTCGGCCGTGGGGGAGATTGTATAGACATAGGGGTGGGAGGTGCTTATATTGTGGGAACGCAGCGCCTTGTAATATCCGTCCGCCCGCTCGGCAAAATTGCTTATTTCAATGCTGGAGCGGAGATATCCCACTTTTTTATGCCCGCATTTTATCAGGTAGCTGGTGGCGTTGAAGGCACCCTGAATATTATTGATTAAAACACAGTCATAATTCAATTCGTCGTAATAACAGTCCAACACCACAATTGGAACGGAAAAATTCTTGAATTTTTTGAAATCTTCTCTATTCATCTCTGTTGCCAGCAATAAAATTCCAATACAATCCACCTCTTTCAAGGCGGCCAGCTGGGCGGGTATATCCATGTTTTCGTAGAAATAAGAGACGTGGAGGGCACAGTTCTGTCGTGTACACTCCTGGGTGATGCCTTCTGTTAGCTGGGAGAAGAAGGGGGTGTCCGCGGCTACTTTTCCATGTTTCTTATAGTTGATTAATTGTATGATCTTGTGCGCTGGAGCTGGGGCCAAAGGCTGTTTGGCCGTATAGCCATATCTGGCAGCGGCGTTTAAGACTAACTCCTTGGTGGCATTGCTGATTCCGGGTTTATTATTAAAGACCATGGAAACTGTTGCCGGCGAGACGTTAATAAGTTTCGCAAGTTCTTTTGCTGAAATTTCCATTTAAAATCTCCTGTTCATTTCTTTGAATTTTAATATAATTCTAATATGAATTTTAGTAGAAGTCAATTGAATTCCAAGATGTTCTTAAAAACAATCCATTGGTATCTGGTTTCGGGAAGTCTACAGACAAGCAGTGTATATACATTTTAGTCATAAATGTTTGTTGAATAATCTGTTTAATTAGGCTTGACAAATTCAATAAAATTCAATAGAATTAAGATAAAATTAAATATAATTCATTGAATAATGAACAGAATTAAATAAAATTCAGACATGATTAAGTCCAGCGGTGTGATGTCAAGTGGGAAATGAAATAAAATCATATATTTTTGACCTATTTCTCAAAAAACAAAAAAAGTCCACCTAAGCCCTGTCGACCAAGTTAAAAAAATGAGCAGGGCCTACCCTA
>DVNN01000083.1 GCA_018714325.1 Candidatus Pelethocola excrementipullorum | reverse complement strand
ACCTAAGGCCAACCACCTTGTGGGCGATTGTTCTCTTCTATATTTCTAGTATATCATATAGAATATTAGAAAACAAGTTTTCTAGTATTCTTTTTACATCATATGACAATATAATCATTCGACCTAAGGCGCAAAAACAAGTCCCTGCATAATGTTGTACCAGATGCTGAACCAGGGGCTTTATCTGATATGTCAGTAATCTAGTACATAAAAAATCCACCCTCATATACTTGACCGTATCGGGTGGATTTTCTACCTAAGGCCAACCACCTTGTGGGCGATTGTTCTCTTCTATGATTCTAGTATATCATATAGAATATCAGAAAACAAGTTTTCTGGTATTCTTTTTATATCACAAGACAATATATACTTTCGACCTAAGGCGCGAAATTTTCCTACATTTCTTCTAGTTGCTTTATCCAGATTCTTACGCTGGCATCACTTGGCATTTTCAGATCACCTCTCGGTGATACTGCTACGGAACCCACCTTAGGACCATCAGGGAGGCAAGAGCGCTTAAACTGCTGAGAAAAGAATCTCCAGTAGAACTTTTTCAGCCACTTCAGTATCGTCTCGTCGTCATAGCTATCACGGAAAGCCAGCCTCGCAATCCGGTATATCTTTTTAGGTTCATATCCCATGCGTAACATATAATAAAGATAGAAATCGTGCAACTCGTAAGGCCCCACCAAATCCTCGGTCTTTTGGGCAATTTCCCCATCCTTTGGCGGCAGCAATTCGGGACTCACCGGAGTATCCAGCACATCCATCAGGATTGCTTCCAGTTTTTCATCCCCACAAGTCTCTGCATAATATTGTACCAGATGCCGAACCAGGGTCTTGGGCACCGAAGCATTCACCGCATACATGGACATATGATCCCCATTATAGGTTGCCCAGCCAAGTGCCAGCTCTGACAAATCACCGGTTCCCACTACCAGGCCATTTTTCTGATTTGCGATATCCATCAATACCTGGGTACGCTCTCTGGCCTGTCCATTCTCAAATGTCACATCATGATTGTCCATATCCTGTCCAATATCGCGGAAATGTAAGGTTACCGCCTCCTTGATATCGACTTCCTTTAATGTTGCTCCAATGGTTCTTGTAAGCTCACAAGCATTGGTATATGTTCTATCCGTCGTCCCAAAGCATGGCATGGTCACGCAGAGAATATTCGATCTATCTATCCCTAATTTATCGAATGCACGTGTGGTCACTAATAGTGCCAGAGTAGAATCCAAACCGCCGGATATTCCGATTACCGCACAGTTACACTTGGTGTGCTCCAGCCTCTTTTTCAGTCCCATGGCCTGGATATTCAAGATTTCATCACATCTCTCATTTCTGAGTCCCATATTGGATGGCACAAATGGATGCGGATCAAATTGACGCTGTAATTTCGTTTCTTCCATCTCCAGAGGGAACTCTACGGTCAGATATCCCTCAGCGTTCTGAGCCGGAAATGTAGTCATTCTTCTCCGTTCACTGACAAGATGTGCAATATCAATATCGGCAAAGATAACTCCATTTTCAAAACGTCCAGATTCTGCCAGAAGGTTTCCGTTCTCGCTGATCAGGTTCTGCCCCCCGAATACCAGATCTGTGGTGGACTCCCCTTCTCCTGCCGTCGCATAGATATAACCACATACCAGACGGGCGGCACTGGAGTTCACTAAACTCCTTCTATATCCATCCTTGCCGGTCATCTCATCACTGGCGGAAAGATTCACGATAACTGTAGCTCCCGCTAGTGCATGGGAAGTGCTGGGAGGATTCGGTGACCAAAGATCTTCACAGATTTCTGCCGCCACGGTCAGGCGGGGGATCTGCTCACAGCGAAACAACAGGTTCATGCCAAAGGGAATCTCTTCCCCCTGGAATTTGGTCATGTGAATTGCTTCCTGTCCTTCCTCAAAATGACGCATTTCGTAGAACTCATTATAATTGGGCAGATGCTTCTTGGGCACAATCCCCAGAACTTTTCCCCTGTTCAGCACGGCCGCCGCATTGTACAGCTTGCCCCGCTCCTCCCAGGGAAGTCCAAGGAATATCAGTCCATCCGTATCCTTTGTCTGCTCTGCAATCATCCCTAACTGTATCTTGGTCTCTTCCAACAGTCGCTCCTGCCAGAATAAATCATTGCAGGTATATCCAGTCAGGCAAAGTTCCGGCAAAACCATGACTTTTGCACCGCCCTGCTCCATTTTCCGGATGCTCTCCACAATCCGCTGCGCATTCTCCACACAATCAGCAACCACGATCTTTGGTGTTGCTGCCGCCACTTTCACATATCCCTGTTTCATCTTCTACCTCGCTTCATCTGTCACCTTCACCTACATAGTTTATCATTAGCTTCTTCTAGATATGATTTGGCAATCCCTATCACATTGCAAGCTCCAGAAGCTCCTTTAATTCATCCGTATCGAAGGTATAACTGCTGTTACAGAAATGGCACTTCAATTCAACATCTTCCTTATCAGCAATCATACTTTCCAGCTCCGTCTTACCGATACTTATCAGAGCCTTGGCAACACGTTGCTTATCACAATTACAGTAAAACTCTGTTGAAATCGTATCGTTGAACTCCACATCCATACCATCTAAAAGTTTTTCCAGAATCATCTCCGGTGTATAACCGTCTTCCAACATGGAGGTCACCGAACTTACCTGAGACAGATTCCGTTCCAGCTTATCTATTACCTCTTCCTCTGTAAAAGGCATTAGCTGAATGATAAATCCTCCAGCCTGTTTCACAGTGTTATTTTTCTCCATTAACACGCCCAGACCTACACATGAAGGAACCTGCTCGCTGGTTGCGAAATAATAGGTCAAGTCATCTCCAATCTCGCCTGTTTGAAGCTCTACCTGCCCGGAATAAGGCTCCTTTAACCCCAGATCCCTGATCACACTTAAAGATCCACGTCCTATAGCTCCTCCCACATCTAACTTGCCTATGCTGTTGGCCTGAATCAGAACGTTTGGATTTAGGACATAGCCCTTGACCCTGCCCTTGGAATCAGCTGTGACCGTGATTCCCTGCAGCGGACCATCACCGCGTACCTGCAGGGTCAGGATATCTTTATCCCCCTTCATCATCACGCCCATCATGGTGCCGGCGGTCAGAAGTCGTCCCAGAGCGGCTGTAGCCACCGGACTGGTGTTATGATCGGCTCTGGCAGTCTCCACCAGTTCTCTCGTTGTTGCAGCGAAGGCACGAATCTGTCCTCCTGCTGCGGTTGCCCTTACTATATAGTCCATTTTATATCACTCTCTTTCCTTTATTTTCCGGATTCTTGTGCGATCACATAAATCCGTTCACTGTCGTCCCTCACACCCTGGTGAGTAAACGCATCATAAGCAGTTATGAATTTCATCCCCGCCTTCTCCAATAACCCTTGAATGGTCTCCAGACGATACCCCCTCTGCTCATGTATTTCTTCGTATTTCCGGTATAATCCCTGCTGCCCTTCGGGAATGAATATCGCCAGTTCATATTCATTTACACAGGATTCCTCATCGAAGTAATTATCCCAGATAAAGCTGGCTTCTTCCCTGTTTTCAGCTATGGTGGAATCACCGATCTGCTTATATTTATAGATGGTATTCAAATCAAATATAAAATACCCACCTGGATCAAGGTAATTGTTTACCAGGCGAAATACCTGAAGTAATTCCTCTTCCTCCAGAATGTAATTCATGGAATCACAGACGCTGACCACCGCCTTCACGGTTCCATACAACTCAAATTCACGCATATCCTGAAGCAGATATAAAATATCATACCCAGACGACACACGTTTATCCATGGCGATTTCCAGCATATCCCCGGAATTATCAACTCCTATCATATCATAACCCTTTTTGGCTAGAAGTTCTGTCATACTGCCGGTTCCGCAGCCCAGCTCCAGAATCAGTCCCTCACGGACATCATATTCTGTCAAAAGGTCCGTCAGATAACTACTCCATTCTTCATAGGGCACATTATTCATAAATAAGTCATATACCTGAGCAAAGCTCTTATATGATTCTGTCTCATTATTTCCACACATGAGTCACCTCCAGATCCTTTACATTATAAACTATCCCACACCCTCTGTAAATAGATGGCAACTTAAGATATATTTCATTTGCAGACTAATAAGTCAAAAGGGCTGCCGCAAGTTTTAAGCGGCAGCCCTGATTATATTATTTTTTCTCTGTAAATCCATCATCAAGAAGTTCTTGCTTCATCGCCTTAAATGAAAAATCGGTACTATCCAAGTCGAGATCCAAGTCTTTCAGAGCTTCCAGAGTCTTTTCTTCGATTGGAATCTCCATTTTTATGGTAAATTCTTCATCTGTCTTATCAGATGAAACCTTGATACCAGTTTCCTCCAATGTCTTATATCCTGCTTCCATCATCTCGGCCTGATCTTCATCTACTAATTCTGCCGGAAAAATAAAAGACATTGTCAATTTGTTAACCTTATCATCTTCTGCTTCTAAGACAACCTCAGCCTTCATGCCATCCTGCTCATTTGCAAATGTAGCAGCTTCCTTTTTAGCTCCGCATCCAGCCATAACAGCCATGGTACAGGTCAGTACAACACCGACAATTAAACTCTTAACAAATTTCTTCATACTACTAATCTCCTCTTTGGTTTTATTTAGTGCAGGTAATCATCCCCTCGCTCCCAACGGCTTAGATAAGCGCAAACATAACCGTATAGGTAAAGTATGATGACCAATGAGGATTTAATTCTATCATAAATGACCGAATGATACAAGCTAATAGTTGGCCACCTGCCTAATTTACCGTAAATAAGTGTCTGCGACACTTCAACTCCCCTGCCCCTCAATCTTGAGGGGTGGGGTTGCTTTTTACTTCTATCTGATTCATAATTATCCCATGAACATCTTACAAGAGATTTTTAAAGACAATTACGA
>DVNN01000082.1 GCA_018714325.1 Candidatus Pelethocola excrementipullorum | reverse complement strand
CCGTCCTCACGAGGGGTGCCGTTGGTTCTTCCGCCAAGGCCGTCCACCACGTTACGAAGCTGGCGGTCATTCATGTCCACACATCTTCTCCATGTGATTTTTCTGGGGTCTATGTTCAACTCATTGCCCTGGAAGATATGATTGTCCACCATGGCAGCCAGAAGGTTATTGGCCGCTCCTATGGCATGAAAATCTCCTGTGAAATGCAGATTGATGTCTTCCATCGGTACAACCTGAGCATATCCGCCGCCTGCAGCGCCTCCCTTAACGCCGAAGACAGGTCCCAGTGAAGGCTCACGAAGGGCGACCATCACGTTCTTGCCAAGTCTCTGCATGGCGTCAGCCAGTCCCACGGTAGTGGTTGTCTTACCTTCACCTGCCGGTGTGGGGTTGATGGCTGTAACCAATACCAGCTTGCCATTCTCGGCGTTGGATTCTTTCAATAAGTTGTAGTCGATTTTAGCTTTGGACTTTCCGTACTGTTCCAGGTATTTGTCATCTATACCTGCCTTTGCAGCGATTTCTTTAATCGGCTGCATCTCACACTCCTGAGCAATTTCGATGTCTGTTTTGTAACCCATTCTGAAAATCTCCTTTCCCTTACTAAACTTGCTAAAGATTCTACCCTCTGTCGGATGCCGTCCATCTTGATATGGTAGCGAGCGGAAACACACAACCCTATTCGATATTTTTATTAGATGGCCTAGTTCTATTAAAAAAGGGCAACACTTGTACGACTTACAAATGTTGCCCAGACGGCCGGCAGTTACGAAACTCTGCTTCCCCTGTGGTAGTCCACAAATCCGTCAGTAAGCAGAATCTTTTGAATTGATAAATGTATGATAGCACAGTGAATTCGATAAATCAACAGAAATAAATCATCCTGACAAACTTCAGAAATTTTAACAAGTTTATATCTAAAAATTGTCTATATTTTAAAACAATTATTGGATAAATAAGGAAGATCGGATTAATTAATACAATACTAAATTACGGAAGTATTAAGTATAACTTGGGCACTTAACTAAATGAAACAAAAATGTAAGATTTATACACTATCTTTATTGGTTAGAAACTCTTATAATCATATTATTACTGAATTTATAAGGGGCAAGTATGAGATTACATAATTATAGAAGAGATAAGTTCATCTTCATGGCAGCCATGGGTATCATGCTGTTGTCAGGATGTGGTAAAGATACGAAAGATATTGCGTTAATTACAGATAGAGGATTGGTGGAAGATGGCTCTGTCGAAGCTACTGCATGGGAGAGCATTGAAAAGTTTGCAAAGAATAATGATAAGACATATGTAGCTTATGAACCTGAGGAGAGGAATACAAAAGGATATGAAGAGGCCATAAATGAGGCGTTGAAAGCAGGAGCGGAAGTGATCATCTGTCCGGGTAAAGCGTTTGAAACCGCCGTCTATGATATGCAGAAAGAAGACCTAAGTGTAAAGTTTTTGATTTTGGATGGTGTTCCAAACCCAGGAGATAACGAAAAAGAAAAAATAAGAGGAAACACCCATGCAGTTCTCTTTTCCAAAGAACAGGCCGGATTTTTAGCTGGCTATTCAGCTGTCAAGGAAGGATATACAAATCTAGGTTTTATGGGAGGGGTAAAAGATGATGCGACTACCCGCTATGGTTCTGGATTTGTGCAGGGAGCCAATGCAGCTGCGGTGGAGATGGGACTGAATGCTGATCAGATATCGATTCGGTATGATTATTTGGGAACAAGGGTCACCTCGCCGACAGTTACTCAAACAGCACAGGGCTGGTATGATGAAGGGTGTCAGGTAATCTTCGGATGTGATTCCTCTATATTAAATGCCATTGGCAAAGCGGCAGAGTCCCGGGATAAGCTGGTAATTACCTTGGATAATGATTTAAGTGCATTTCCAGGAAGGGTACTGGCATATATCGGGAATGATTATGGTTCTGTGGTGTACCAGGTTCTGGACAGTATTGAAGAGAATAAATATGCCGGTGGGGAGAAGGAAACGGTTGGTGTCGAGTCCGACAGCGTCTACCTTGATATGAGCAGATCCTCCTTTGGAACCTTCACGGAAGAGCAATATCTTGCAGTTTGTAGTGACCTTAAGGCAGGAAAACTTAAGGTGACGGATGCAAATGTTACTAAAGATTTAAGTAAGTATGAGATTGAGAATGTAACAGTTAATCTTGAAAAATAGTGATAAAGTTTGGTATAGTATGTGGTGAATTAAGTGCTTTAGATCTTCATTCTTTCTTTTACATTAAGGGTTCTTACGGATTCATAAATTATTTACAATTTTTTCTAAGTTAAGGGGTTGCATCTTAAATGAATTTATGTTAACATGTAAAAGAAATGAAAAATTGTTTCGAAATTGTTACAAACTAATTAGGATTCTGTTTTAAGGGGAATGAAGATGAAGAAAAAAGTATTGGCAATGAGCTTAGCTGTTGTACTAGGATGTGCACAGGTTATGGTTATTAACGCAGATACGATTGATGAAGTAAAGCGGCAAAAAGAGCAGACAAGCAGTCAGCTAGCAAATACAGAAGCGCAGATTAATTCTCTGGAGAGCAGGAAAAGCCAGCTGACAGGAGAAATCAATGAACTTGATGGAAAGCTGATAGAGACGATTGCTTATGTCAATGAATTGAAAGATAATATTGCTGTTAAAGAAGTTGAGATCGAAGACACAAAAGTACAGCTTGCAGCAGCTGAGGAAGACCGCGATCAGCAGTATTCTGATATGAAGCGGAGAATCCAGTACTTATATGAAAATGGCGGTAATGGAGCATGGGCAACCGTACTCCTGGAAGATGGAAATATCAGTGATTTACTGAACAGCGTAAAGCAGACTCAGGATTTATATGACTATGATCAGAAGGCTCTGGAAGATTATGTTTCTGTAGTACAGCAGGTTACAGATCTTGGCCTTCAGTTAGAGACAGAGAAAGCTGATCTGGAGAGCATGGAAGCAGAACAGATTCAAGAACAGCAGAATCTGGAAGGACTTCTGTCACAGAAGAGAGCAACCTCAGCTGATTATGATAATCAGATCGCAGCTGCTGAGCAGGTAGCGGCTGAGTATCAGAGCTTAATCTCACAGCAGAATGCAAAGATTCAGGAACTGGTTGCAGAGCAGCAGAGACAGGCAGAAGAAGCTGCAAGACGCCAGGCAGAGGCTGAAGAGGCAGCAAGACAGCAGTCTAACAACAATAGTAATAATGAAACCAGCAATAGTGGAAATAAAGGAAATAGTGGATCTGGAAACTCAGGAAACTCTAATTCAGGTGGATCAGGAAACTCTAATGGAAGTTCAAACTCAGGTGGATCAGGTAACTCTGGTGGAAACTCCAATTCAGGCGGAAACGGTAACTCTGGTGGAGCTACGGAAACACCTTCTAAGCCTAGCTCAGGTGGTGGATCCAGTAACAACGGTGGTTCCGGTTCAGGAAGTGCCTCAGGGAATGCAATTGTAAATTATGCATGCCAGTTTATTGGTAATCCATATGTATTTGGTGGAAACAGCTTGACCAATGGTATTGACTGTTCAGGTTTTGTACAGCAGGTATATGCACACTTTGGATATAGTGTACCACGTAGCTCAGGCGCTTTAAGAAGTGCAGGTCGCGGAGTATCTTATTCAGAAGCACAGCCAGGCGATATTATTTGCTACAGCGGTCATGTTGCTATCTATATGGGCGGTGGTGCAATCGTTCATGCATCCAACAGTGCTCCATATCCACAGGGTGGAATTAAGACTAGTCCTAATGCTGCATACAAGACAATTATTACAGTAAGACGAGTTGTTTAATACATAAAAGAATTTTAGGCACGGCCATATTGGCCGTGCTTTTTTTTCTTAGTGGCATTTCCATGGAAGAGGCATTAACGAACCTAGAATAGGGAATGATAATTTTAAAAAAATTAGCACTCGTCTATTGACAGTGCTAATAAACGGTGTTATAGTTTCAATAGAACATAGTTGAAGATTAGATAATAGACTATAGATTGGAGGTAAGCACATGAATATAAGTAAATTCACACAGAAATCACTGGAAGCTGTTCAGAATCTGGAAAAGACTGCTTACGATTTCGGCAATCAGGAGATAGAGCAGGAGCATCTGGTCTATAATCTTTTGCATCAGGAAGATAGCCTGATACTGAAGATGATAGAAAAGATGGAGATTAATAAAGAACATTTTCTCAATAATCTGGAAAACGTATTAAACAGCAGAGTTAAGGTACAGGGAGGTCAGCCATATATAGGGCAGTATCTGAATAAGGCGTTGGTCCATGCAGAGGATGAGGCAAAGGCCATGGGAGACGAGTATGTTTCTGTTGAGCATCTGTTTTTGTCCATCATTAAGCACCCAAGCCCTAATATAAAGAAGCTACTAAATGAATATGGAATCACCCGGGAGCGGTTTCTTCAGGCATTGAGCACGGTACGTGGAAATCAACGGGTAACAAGCGACAACCCGGAGGCAACCTATGATACCCTTGAAAAATATGGCATAGATCTGGTGGACAAAGCGAAAAATCAGAAACTGGATCCGGTAATCGGCCGAGATGAGGAGATACGTAATGTAATCCGCATACTGTCCAGAAAGACAAAGAATAATCCTGTGTTAATTGGTGAGCCTGGTGTCGGTAAGACCGCTGTAGTGGAAGGGTTGGCTCAACGTATTGTAAAAGGGGATGTCCCGGAGGGATTGAAGGATAAGACCATTTTCTCCCTGGATATGGGAGCGCTGGTGGCAGGTGCAAAATACCGTGGAGAATTTGAGGAACGTCTAAAGGCCGTATTGGATGAAGTTAGAAAGAGTGAAGGCCGAGTCATTCTCTTTATCGATGAGCTGCATTTGATTGTGGGAGCTGGAAAGACGGAAGGTTCCATGGATGCAGGCAATATGCTGAAACCCATGCTGGCCCGTGGGGAGCTACACTGTATCGGCGCCACCACTTTGGATGAATACAGGGAATATATTGAGAAGGATGCCGCTTTGGAACGTCGTTTTCAGCCGGTTATGGTTAATGAACCGACGGTGGAAGATACCATTTCCATCCTCCGTGGACTGAAAGAACGCTACGAGGTTTATCATGGGGTGAAGATTACAGATGGCGCCCTTGTTGCGGCAGCTACATTATCAGACCGATATATCAGCGACCGTTTTCTGCCTGATAAGGCCATTGACCTTGTGGATGAGGCCTGTGCATTGATTAAGACAGAGCTGGATTCCATGCCTACAGAGCTGGATGAGCAGCAGCGTAAAATCATGCAGATGGAGATTGAAGAGGCGGCACTGAAGAAAGAGACGGATAACCTGAGCAGGGAACGTCTGGAGAATCTGCAGAAAGAGTTGGCGGAGCTGCGAGATGAATTTAATGTTCAGAAGGCACAGTGGGAAAATGAAAAAACCTCTGTTGAGAAGCTTTCATCACTTCGTGAACAGATTGAAGATTTGAATCGTCAGATTCAACATGCACAGCAAAACTATGACTTGAATAAAGCCGCGGAATTGCAGTATGGAGAACTACCCAAATTGCAGCAGCAATTAGAAGTGGAGGAAGAGCAGGTAAAGAACGCGGATTTGTCACTGGTGCATGAGAGTGTAACGGATGAGGAAATTGCCCGGATCGTATCCAATTGGACAGGTATTCCGGTGGTCAGACTGACAGAAGGCGAGAGAATTAAGATACTAGGTCTGGAGAAGCAGTTACATCAGAGGGTTATCGGGCAGGATGAAGCTGTTTCTCTGGTGTCAGATGCCATCATTCGTTCAAAGGCCGGTATCAAGGATCCGTCCAAACCCATCGGTTCTTTCCTGTTCCTTGGACCAACTGGTGTAGGTAAAACTGAGCTGGCTAAGACCCTGGCACAACAGCTTTTTGATGATGAGAACAATATGGTCCGTATCGATATGAGTGAGTATATGGAGAAATATTCCGTATCCAGGCTGATAGGAGCACCTCCAGGTTATATTGGATATGAGGAAGGTGGTCAGCTCACAGAGGCCGTGCGCCGGAAACCATATGCGGTTGTACTTTTCGATGAGATTGAAAAAGCTCATCCCGATGTATTTAACGTATTACTTCAGGTTTTGGATGATGGGCGTATTACGGATTCTCAGGGACGTACCGTGGACTTTAAGAACACGATTCTGATTATGACTTCGAATATTGGTTCTACTTATCTTCTGGATGGTATTCGGGATGATGGAGCCATCAGCGAGGAAGCCCAGCAGATGGTTACCAACGACCTTAGAGGGCACTTTCGTCCGGAATTTTTGAATCGTCTGGATGAAATTATTATGTTTAAGCCTCTGTCAAAGGATAATATCGGAAACATTGTAGATCTGTTGATGAAGGAGTTGAATAACCGTCTGAATACTCAGGAGCTTTCTATTGAACTTTCAGCAAAAGCCAAGGAATTTGTAATAGAAGGTGGTTATGATCCGGTGTACGGTGCTCGGCCATTGAAGAGGTTTATCCAAAAAAATGTTGAAACGTTAACTGCTAAGTTGATACTTGGCGGTACCGTGAGCACAGGGGATACCGTCTTGATAGACCTGGTGGATGGAAAACTGGAGGCAATCATAAAACCCGAGATAGAGGTGGTGTGATGATTCCTAAGGATCCGATGATATTATTAAGTTATATTAATACTCAGCTGAGGGATTTCTATCCCTCTCTGGCTGAGTTATGTAAAAGCCTGGAACTTTCAGAACATGAGATAAAAGGTAAACTGCAGAATGTGGATTATGTCTATGATGAAAAACTGAACCAATTTGTTTAAGATTTCATAAAGAATTGCAAATAATATTGTAAATCCAAGTCGAATATGGTAGAATGTGTAAATTGGTGAGCTGACTGTGAGTTAGATATATCTTTCCTATGGATAAATAATCACCAGAAAACATTACATATTATAGAGGAGATTTTACAGTATGAAGAGATTTGCAAAGAGTTTAGTTGTTGGGATGCTTTTGGTTTGTACCACGCTTGCTATGGTGGGATGTGGAGCTAAGAAGCAGACTGCTACCTGTACTATTGAGCAGGATGGTATGAAAATTGAGATGGTTTTAGATGCAGAAGGCGATAAGATTATGAAGCTTACACAGACATCCACAGTTTCTTTGGAAGGTGTTGCAGAAGAACAGGTTGCTGCATTGGATGAAAATATTGCACAAATAAAAGAGCAGTATGAAGCTATCGACGGTGTTAAATATAACTTTGAGAAATCCGATAAGGAACTGAAAGAAATCGTTGAAATTGATACAAGCAATAAAGACACATTGAAAGCAGCAATTGAGAGTGAGCTTCTTCCGGTTGAAGGAAATCAATCTAGCTTATCACTTAAAGCTACAAAAGAGAGTATGGCCGATTTAGGTTGGACAGTAAAATAATTAAGTCAAGGCTGCCTTTGGGGCAGCTTTTTCTTGTATAATAGGAAAGTTCACCATTTGGCGAACTTTTGATGAAAAAAGCCCGCAAAATGCGAGCAAAGCAAACAGACGGTGGTTAAAAGAGGTCTATATAAAATCCTTCTTCAAATTCATCGTCATCCAGATCATCATCTTCCGTAAGGAACTCATGCATATCAAGCAGGTCAGAATCAGACATATTTCTGACCAGTTTGGCTGTCATTCCTTCCGGTGGATTTTGAATATATTTTTGCCGCAGTTCCTCTAAAAATTTTGAATCCATGGGAGACCTCCTGTCTGTTAATAAAATAAGTATGGTACAGACAGGTGGAAAAATCAAGCAGAACGGCATTTTACTTTTGCCATTGCCCTTTCATATAATTCTTCCAGAGAAACACGGTGATGATTGTAATAAAGTTCTACGAACTGCATTTCGTGGTTACATTGTGTACATTTAAGCGGGTCATAGCCGAAGGATAGAAGGATATCCTCGCGCCATTTAGTAAAAGTCTTCATCAGGCGGTGTTTAGATTTTGGGACAGCTTTCCAAAGCGATTTATCTTTTTCGCGATGCCTGGAATAGAGACCGTAGTAACGTGTCATTTTAAAGTTTTTTTCAGGGATATGCTGAATCAGGAGCTTTATAAAATCTATGGCAGGAAGAGTCCTTTTTACAAAGGCGTTGTCTTCGTGCCGGTTATAGTGAAATGTGACGTTATTGCCATCATAGGAATCAATCCGTTTGAGGGCAATGACGGGCCGCCCGAGATAGCGGCTGATGTATTTAATCACCGTATCCGTATCACAGAGATTGGGCTTGGCATAAACATAAAAGCCATTTTTATCTTTTCGGTAGATAAGAGCCTTGGTTGTTTTGAAAGAGGAGCCAATGCGATATTCAAGGAGATTGAGGAGAGCGGTCTGAAAGGATTTCCGAAGGAGGGTATAGTTGAAATGTTTAACAACCCGCCAGAATCCGTCATCAGAGAAACCGCCTTCCGTAATGAGGCAGTGGATATGAGGATTCCACTCCAAAGGGCGCCCAAACGTATGAAGGACACAGACAAAGCCAGGAACAAAGTTTTTTGATTTGTTGAGGTTATGGAACATACGTAGGACAACACTGCGGACGGCCTGAAAAAGACAGTCAAGAAGGGAACGGTCTTCAAGAAAGAAGTGGCGTAACTCTTCATCAATGGTAAAGACACAGTGGCGGTGAGTGCATCGAATCAACTGAAAAGCCATTTGAGTGGAGCGTTCCTGGGAGTATTTGACACCGCAGGTGGGACAGAAGCGGCTTTTACAGCGGAAAGGAACAAACTTAAAGTTGCCGCAATGAGGGCAGGCATACATGGCCCCGCCAAAAGAAGGGTCACCACAATCAATCATCTTGGAGATGTTTTCTATTTCAACATCTCTGGGATGAAGTGTATATTGAATGATTTCGTAATTGTCTTTAAAAATCTCTTGTAAGATGTTCATGGGATAATTATGAATCAGATAGAAGTAAAAAGCAACCCCACCCCTCAAGATTGAGGGGCAGGGGAGTTGAAGTGTCGCAGACACTTATTTATAGAAGGGAAGGCAATAACCTCAGGCGATATGACATGTTTTCTTTAGACTGCTTCAAACTATGGTTGCGAAAGCTTAATCAAATTAATCATACAAATTATGATGTTGAATATACTGTACAAAGTTATTAAGAAATGGAGCCAAGATTCATGAATTATCTATGGGGCGGAATGTTAATTGTTGGAATCATCTATGGCGCCCTCACCGGCAATCTGAAAGATGTGACAGATGCTGCCATTTCCTCCTCTAAGGAGGCTGTGTCGCTGGCGGTGGCCATCGCTGGTGTCACGGCGATGTGGACTGGCCTTATGAAAATTGCGGAGGAGACTGGTCTGATTGAGCAGATGACAAAGAAAATGCGTCCAATCCTAAAATTTCTTTTTCCAAATCTGCCCTCTAATCATCCTGCTTACGGGCAGATATCCTTGAATATGATAGCTAATTTTCTGGGGCTGGGCTGGGCGGCCACGCCTGCAGGATTACGTGCTATGGAAGCGCTAAGTGACTTAAATAGGGAAAAATGCAGGCAGACAGGAGGATCCCCTGGGGTGGCCAGCAATGAGATGTGTACATTTCTTATTGTCAACATCTCCTCATTGCAATTGATTCCGGTTAACATTATTGCTTATAGAAGTCAATATGGCAGCGTAAACCCCACGGCGATTGTGGGTCCTGCAATATTCGCCACGACGATAAGTACTTTGGTCGGCATCATATTTTGTAAGGTGATGGATAGAAAGCGGAGCTAAGTGCTTCGCTTTTTGCTATAATAAAGGAAGTATGATAGTAAATGTACTTCCACCCCCGACTGTATCACTCACCTCAATTGCTCCATTATGAGCCAGACATATTTCTCTAACGATGGAAAGCCCCAGCCCGATATGTTCCTTGTTGTTATGAGAGGCATCTGCCTGGTAAAACCGGTCAAATATTTTATCCTTTTCAGAATCTGGAATTCCGGGACCCGTATCTATGATATTAATGAAATATTTTTGCTTTGAAGAAGAGATTAAAAGTGTAATCCTTTCACCAGAGGGTGTATATGACAGGGCGTTATCCAATAAAATAATAATAGTCTGTTGAATCCTATGCCTGTCACAGATACAATTACATTTCTGTATTTTACTTTTATTAAATTCCAGATGAATCATCTCTTTTTCTGCAATGGGAAGGTATTTTTCATAGATTTCTTCTAACAATTCCTTCATATCCACAGGTTCCAATTTTAAATCCAGTGATTGTTGATCTGCTTTTGATAAAAATAGAAGGTCATCAATCAAACGTTCCATCCTCATCACTTCTTCATTCATTAGAAAATGAAAACGTTTCGCTTTATCTTCCGAAGGATTGCTTTTTAAAAGAGACAAGCCTGTTTTGAAAACAGCTAAAGGCGAGCGTAGTTCATGGGAAGCCAGTGCGACAAACTGTTTTTGCTTCTTTTGGTTTGAAATGACTGGTTTTAATACATGAGAGGTAAACATATATGAGAACACCCACAACGCCAGAATGGACAGCACCCAGGTACCCAGGAAACAGAAACGCTGAAACGCAATGTTATTTCTAAGTTCGTCCAGTCGGTATAAATAGAAATAATCTATGGTTCCGCTTTCTAAGGGTATCTTTGCTGCCATGACCCAAAAGTGATTCTGGCCATGCTGGTATAAAAAATACTGTTGGCTGATCTTTGAAGTATAGTAATCTGCATTCCGGATATCCGCATGGTTCTGATAATATTCTTTAACGTCATCAATAAGCTTAAGTTCTTCTTCACTCATGACCAGTGTGGATAATGTAATGGGCCTGCCGGCGGTTTCAATAAATAGGGGGTTTGTGCCATTATCCGTATTTCTCAGATACCAGTCCAAACCGATGGATACAGAGGTATTGAAAGCAGAAGTGTTTAAATCTGTGGTTACTGTATTTGCCCTCAGTAGAAACATTGCCTGTTCCTGTTTTTCCATGCTGTGACGGGAAACAGACAGACAGATAAGGATAATGATGAGTGCTATCAATCCAGTGATACCACAGCAAATGGCAGTTAGTTTTATATGCAGTCTGCTCAGCAATTGGTGCCTCCTTTAATGCTCTAACATCAGGCTGTATCCCTGGCGGTGAACGGTTAGAATCTTTACGTCCGTATCAAGGGAGGCCAGCCTTTTTCGGAGCAAATAGATATAGTTATCCAGGTTTCCGTCTTCAATTTCTGCATCTGCTCCCCAGACATTTCCGATAATCTGTCTGCGTGAAAGAACTTTATCTTGATTTCTAAAAAAGTAAGAAAGAAGTTCGGCTTCTTTTTTGGTCAATATAATGATGTTCTTCCCTTTCATAAGTTTTGATTCCGCCTCTGAAAATTCCAGATCTCCAAATTTCAGGGTGCTGTGGCTGTTTATATTAAAATTCACAGTCCTGCGCATCACACTGCGGATACGTGCCATCAGTTCCCCCATATCAAAAGGTTTGACCAGATAATCATCGGCTCCCAGATCCAGGCCGTTGATTTTTTCGTTGGAATCGCCTATGGCTGTTATGAATATTACCGGGGTGGACACTGAATTTTTTCTTATTTGCTTCAGTATTTCTTCGCCGGCCATACCCGGCAGCATCCGATCCAGCAGGATTAAATCATGAATACTTTGATTTGCCAGCCACAGCGCCTCACATCCGTCATGGCACACATCTACATTAAAACCTTCTAATTCCAAGCCATAACAAAGCAGCTCCGTAAGGCTTACATCATCTTCTATGATTAAAACTCTCATGAATCCTCCATCTTCCTTCTGTTTTCATCCTTAGAAAGGACTTGCTATAGATAATCTTAACTCCGAAACCGCAAGAATATTCAAACAATACCCGCGGGGTAGGGTTTTGACACTTGAATTATCATCATTTTAGAATTATACCATGAAATTTCTCTTTTAGTCCTCTAAGCTGAGTTGGTTTTAGAGAAATAATAGAGAACTGTTAGAGGACTTATAGAAGCAATCCGTAGTATCATGGGAAAATGAAAGGAAGTGATTGTGGATGATGAGAAAGTTTAGAGGTATCATTTGTTTGTTCCTGGTTTTCATTATGGTGTTTTCTGGTTGCAGTTCGAAGGGGACACAAAATGGGGCTACAAAAGATAAGGGAGTGGATGAAAACTCCAATGGAGCTGAAGAAAGCCTGGAAGATCAGGGGACTAATACTGGTTTAAAGGGAAGATATGCAGAGAAGATAATAGATTTCCCTGAAAAAGTCCGTAAGGTATTTGATCTCAGATGGGAAGCCGATGGACGTGTAAAAATACTATTTGAAAATGAACCCGGCAGTATCCATATGTATGAAAGTGAGGATGCCGGAGTTTCCTGGGTGAAAAAAGAAGGGATTTCAAAAGGTTTAATCCCCGAACAGTATGCAGTAAAATCTGCTTGTTTTGGACCACAGGAAAGCATTATAGTATCAGCCGGAGAAGGGATTGTGAATGAGTTTTCTGAACCCCAGATTGTGGGAGAATTCCAATACTTTGAATGGACGGAAACCGAGGGTGACATCCAGGTCAATGAACTGCAGTTAAATCTGCCGGAGCCGGGGAGTGGATTCCCTGAGGCGGGATATGGATTAAATAACCTTACAGCTTTGGAAAACGGTTATATTTATGGGACTGTGGGAACCGTATTGGGAGAGGAATTCAATTATGGTGCTTATAAGCTTGTTTGTATAGATAAAAACAACGGAAATATTGTCTGGTCGATGGATTTGTCATCTGATGAATATACATTGGATGGAGATCGTATTTTTCTGATGGAACATGAAAGATCTAGTACATCAGCCATGGAGTCTGAGAATGGGCAAGCGGCCACTATCAGGACAATAAATGCAGAGACCGGCGAGGAGAGCGGTTCATATGAAATGGAGCAAGTTGGGGATAATATTGACTGTGTGGATTTTGATACTGAAAATGAGAAGATCTATTATTGTACGAAATCAGGCATCTATGGAACCGACTTCAACCGTACACTCACGGAACAGTTAGTGGATGGAAATATCAATAGTATTTCCAGTATAGAATACTCATTGCGTAATTTTTACTCCATAAATCAAAGCGTGTTTATACTGTTTATGAGAAGTAACACATCTTATGAAAATCTTAAGATACTGCGCTATGAATATGACCCGGATTTGGTTATGCTTCCGGATCATGAATTAAATGTATATTCTTTAAAGGAGAATAGGACGGTAAAAAAAATGATTTCGGATTTTCAAATTAAAAATCCGGATGTTTATGTAAAATATGAGATTGGTATGGAAGATGGCAGTGTGAAAACCATTTCAGATGCAATCAGTATTTTAAATACGGAGATTATGGCGGGGAATGGACCAGATGTCTTGATATTGAATGAATTGCCATGGAAGTCCTATGCAGAAAAGGGAATATTGGAGGACATGAGTGATGAATTAGGCTCTTACCTGGAAGGGGAACAGGTATTTCAGAATATTTTTTCTGCTTATCAGCAGGAAGGTTCACAGTACGTGGTTCCAGTTGGTTTTCGGATCCCGGTACTAATCGGGCATATGGTGGAGGGTATAGAATCGTCAGACCAAGTAGTTTCGTCCTTTGAATCAATAAGCGATGTTCAATCATTATTTCTTTTTGGTAGAAAAAACACAAATTTACTGCGTTACATGGCCAGCGTGAACTGGCACACCGTACAGAAGGAAGACGGCACCATTTCGGAGGATGGACTTAAAAAAATATTGGAGAACACCAAGAAAATAAATGATATCGTAGGAGGAACTGAGGAAGAATACCAGGAAGATAATGATATTCCAAAAACCTATGATGCTTTTTCAAATGACAGTTGGCTAAATACACAGGGAGTAGGACTCGGTGATTTATCTTTGGATATGAACTATTTGAGCACATTATTGGATTATGCAGAGCTTTTTAACTATGATTTGGCTTACCAGCCAACTTCAAAACAAGTCTTCAGTTCTCTTGTGGCTGGGGTAAATGGGGAAGCTGATGCAAAAGATCTGGGAAAGGAATTTATTCGTTTTATAATCGGTGAAGAGGAACAGGGGATATTTTTTAATAAAATTGATAGCAGATATTTACCTGTAAATAGGGATGCATACCATAATATGACCAAAATTCCAGATGCAGAAGAGATGAAGGAGTTGGAGGAGAAATTTCATGTATTAGGTGTGGAATATAACTGGCCGGAGGAATCCTGGTTTTCGGAGTTTGAGGAGCTGATTGGAGAGCTGAAAACCCCGGCGATGGAGGATGGCATAGTGATAGATGCGGTGATAGAGTATGGATTGCCATATGTCAGAGGGGAGAAGGAATTGGATGAGGCGGTTCATGATATCATGCAAAAACTAGAGTTGTATTATGCGGAGTAGGAGGCAGGGATGAAGGGTTCAGGTCATAGTTATAAGGATTTTGCATTTATCATACCAAGCCTGGCCGGTGTTTCTATCTTTGTATTTATTCCTTTTTGCGATGTGATACGCCGGTCATTTACCAGCGTCACAGGTAATGTATTTACGGGAATTGATAATTATAAGACGTTGTTTGCAAAAGAGGCATTCCGCTTAGGGGTATTTAATACTGCAAGGTTTATCGCAGCCTGTGTTCCCATACTTTTAATTCTCTCATTATTTATTGCTAATATTATTTATTTTAATAAAATAACGAAGATTGAAAATATTTGTCTGCTGCCCATGGCTGTTCCAATAGCCACTATGGTATTTGTCTGGAGAATGATCTTTCATAAGAATGGCCTTATTAATAGCTGGTTTGGCAGCAGTACGGACTGGATTCACTCCTCCCATGCATTCGGAGTTATGGTAGTGAGTTACTTATGGAAAAACACAGGATATTATGTGGTTTTGTGGATTGCCGGACTGAGTGGCATTCCTAAAAGCCAGTATGAAGCAGCAGACATGGACGGGGCAGGAGGCTTCCAAAAATTTCGTTATATTACATTACCTGGCCTTAAATCCATGATGCCCACCACCTTTATTCTCGCACTTACCGGAACATTAAAGTCTTATCGAGAAGCATATTTATTGGCGGGTGAGTATCCGGATAAAAGTATTTATATGATTCAGCATATGTTTCATAACTGGTTCAGGGATATGTCTGTTGATAAGATGGCAGCAGGTGCGGTAATTATAGTTTGCATTTTTGCAGTAATTGTTTATCCGTTCAGAAAAAAAGGTGGTGGGGATGTTGCGTCGCTGGCTGGTTAAGAAAGCAATACTATTGTTTCTGATTCTTATCTGCATCCTGGCCTGTTTTCCGGTTGTCATACTATTGATCGGTTCCTTGACGGGGGAACAGGAATTGACAGCCTCTCTGAAAGGCGTGCTTTATGATAAGGGGATTTCCGGGGTTGTGTTATTTCCATCGCTTCCTACGTTGAGAGGGTATGTGAATCTTTTGCTGGATACGCCGGAATTTTATGTGGTTTTTCTTAATTCGGTAAAAATCACGGTATGTATCACCGCTGGACAGCTTCTGGTTGCTGTGCCTGCGGCATGGGGATTTTCCAGATGGAACAGCAGGGTGAGCAGTATATTATTTTATCTTTATACGCTTCTGATGCTGCTTCCATTTCAAGTGACAATGCTATCAAATTATATTGTTCTTGATAAAGTGGGAATACTGGACACCCATGCTGCTGTGATATTACCGGCTGTATTTTCCACATATTCTGTCTTTATCATCTATCGCTTTTTCGCCGGGATGCCTGAAGACATTTTTGAAGCGTTTTCACTAGAGAGCAACAGCCGGATACAAAAGTTTCTTTATATAGGGATCCCTATGGCGGTACCTGGAATAAAGGCGGCAGCTTTACTCAGTGTGGTGGAATACTGGAATATGATTGAGCAGCCGTTGGTATTTCTGAAAAATCCGTCTCTATGGCCGTTTTCTATTTATTTACCAGAGCTTAAATCTTCTAATGTACAATATATATTTGTATTTTCCTTTATGGTTCTTATTCCTATGATATTAGTGATTATATTGGGCAAAGACAATCTTGAAAAAGGGATAGGGACGATGATTATAAAGGAATAACCAATATTGGCATAGTGTGGGATGGAGTGAATTGACAATGATTATCAGAAAAATCCAAGATAAATTGAATAAGAGGAAAGCGGTATATGCTTTGTTGGTATTTGTAGTGAGTATGACTGGGATGGCCATTATATCCAGAATAGGTGATTCATTTATGATGCCTCATGCGAGTGTTGGAAAAGTTAAGGAAATGACTCTTGAGTACCCAGTGGAAATCCAGGGAGAGATTAAGGCACAGAGTGCAAAACCTATATACGGTATTGAAAATCTTAAAGTTGGTGAAGTTCTGGTGGAGGCTAGCCAGCTAGTAACCAAAGGGGATGTGCTTTTTGGAATTGATTTGGAAGATTTGGAAGAGAAGATACAAAGCAGCGAGGGCGAGCTGCAAAAACTTACCCTCCAAATTGAGGATCTGGAAAGGAATTATGAGAGCCAGTTAAATGAAAGGGATAGAAACATAAGCAGAGCGAAAGAAGACTACTCGGATGCGGAAAATTCTGTAAATCATGCAATCGATGTTGCATATCAGAATATGGAGAATGCCAGGATTGCATTGGAGAATCATGAAAATCAGCCGATTGATGAAGCAGGGCAAGATTCAGAAGGGGATATGGCTGCAGCATGGGAACAGGAACATGCTGCGCTGGAACAGAATTATGTTCAGATGAAGCAATCGTATGATGAAGCTGTGCTCTCGGGCGATGAAGCTATGAAAACTGCATCCAGACAGATACAAGATGCAAATGCTGAAATACCACAGGATAACTCTGCCGGCTTACTCAAACTAGATGCTGAGGATCTGAAAAAATCCATAGAAGAATTAACAGCTCTTAAAGAAAATGATGGAAAAGTGAATGCCGATGCCGATGGAAGAGTTTCTCAGATTAACATATCAGTGGGAAGTGTACTCGGAACAGAACCTGCGATTCTTCTGGAGGATTCTGAGCAGGCATTTCGGTTTGAAGGTGGGTTTGATTCCCAGCTTAGCACCCTGGTGACAGAAGGTGAGCAATGCACAATAGAGCTGACGGATGGTAGTAAGAAATTAGAAAACCAAAAGATTACATCAGTTTCACGAGACGAGGAAGATGGTTATAAAGCCTCTGTGAATCTGGATTTGGGTACAGTAAATAAGTCCGGGGAAGCGGTTTTACATTTTACGAAGACAAGTAAGTTATATAAGACATGTATTCCCCTGTCGGCGTTATTCCAGGGCAGTGAAGGAGATTATGTACTCGCGGTCGGGGAATCGGTAACAATACTGGGAGCTCAAATCACTGCCGTGAAGATTCCCGTGACCGTATTGGAGCAGAATGGTGAATATGCCGCGGTTGATGGTGATTTTTCCAAATACACTGAGATTGTAATAAACGCGAATAAAACAATAAAAGATGGTGACAGAATACGAATTGTGGATGAGTGAAAACCCTGACTCGCGGGAATTAATGGAAAGTCCCCTAGCATCGCTCGCGGAATGTTAATAAATATTCTCGCGGTTTCGGAGTTAATAACATCTAAGACTCTGTAATTTCGCTAAGTGCATATGCCCAATAATAAACTCGCTGTGCTCAAACAGTATTATTGTATAGAAATGAGGAAGAATATGGCCAAGGGATTTTTAAAATATGTTATTATAGTTTTGGCTGTGATATTTTTCTTTGTGAGTTTTTCGAAATCCATATATCAATTTAAGGAATTAAAATATCTGGAAGAAAATATTACGTATATTTACAATAAAACAGAGAGCTTTGAAGCGCATACAGATCAGATGCAGACTCTTCCTATAAACTGTGAGATCTGGGGGATAAGCCAAAACGTTGAAATTCAACCAGCCAGACCTGGGCATAGCGTGAAAGGTTATGTAGTCTATGCTGCAGGGAATAGAATCCTGGACATGTATCTAGGTATGGACAAATCAGCTTGTGTACTTTCTTCTCAACTGGCAATATCCTTGTTTGGTACTAAGAATGTAACAGGAGAGAAGATTTTATATGAGGGGGAAGAATATATAGTGAAGGGGGTAATTACCGAGGTAAATCACATCTTGTTTCTAAATCCGCCGGACAGGGATGAGAAATTATCACAGGTAAACAATGGAATTGCCATGGTCAGGGAGATAGGAATGCTGAATTATATGAGTGCTGAGAATCTTTTCCAGGACAGAGATGAGAAGATCGATGTTGATTTTATGAAATGGATCATTCAGTTGATTATGTATATTTACCTGACATGGATACTTTTATTGATCATAAAGCTGATTAGATTTTACGGTAAAAAGCAGTGGTCATATACCATTGGAGCTGCTGCTATATTATGGATGCTCTTCTTTAAAATATTTGTATTCCAAACGTATGCTTTTCCAATCCGTATTTTACCTGTAAAGTGGTCGGATTTTGAAGGCTGGGGAGAGGTCATAGATTCTGTATACAGATATTTTTCAAATATCATCAGATATAAGGATTTACCTGTTATAACTGGGTACTATCAGGGAATATATGGCTGCTTATACCAGATGATTTTTACTATGGTTTTCTTGAAACTGGCATTGTATTGGTGTCGTCGGCTGGGATCGTGTTTGCAAAGGTGATTTTTATGACTCTTTCTAATGTTTTGACTATGTTTTTAAGTATCGCAATTTACGACTACTTTTGTTGAAAAAATGGTAATTATAGTATAATATATATATTATACGTACGAATGTGCGGTTGAAGATATTAGTCAAAGAAGATGGAGGAAGTTTTATGAACGTTAGGAAAGCATTCAAAAGTATAGTAGCCTGGATGCTGGTGATTACAATGCTGCTGACTACGAATTTGAGTGCTTGGGCGGTCGACATTACGCAGACCCCGGAGCAATCAGCTCAGGAAGAGCAGCAGGTGAATGAAACATCACCTGAATTAGAGAATGTAGAAAAAGAGACAGAGACAGAGCCTGCTGATGAAGAGGAAGCGGCTAAGGAAGAGGTAGAATCGCCGGATGTGCAGACAGAAGGCGACACAACGATAGACACTTCACAGAATACGAATAAGGACACTCGGTCAGAGGGGAGGGATATCACAGAACATCTCAATACGAATAAATTTTTTACACTCTTAAAGTTAACCAATACCACAAAAAATCATACCATTTTTGAGTATAAAAACGGTGTGTTAGAAGATAATTCTGTTATTGCGAATGATGTCAATGATAATTTGAACTACTATCTTGGGTTTGCAAGTGATGTACAGGACAAAGACGTGATTCAGGAAGGTGATTATGCTTTAGTTCCGTTACCATCGGCTTTAAAATGGCCAACCGGAGCTGAATCAAATAAAGAGATCATGGATGGAACTAGGGAAAAGATTTGTGACTTCTCCATTGTTACAAAAAGTGATGGTACTCAGTATATGAAGTTTGTCTTTACGAAGTATATCTCAGAGCATGACAATATCACTGGTTATGTGGACATGGGTCTTAATTTTAACAGAGATAAGGTAGACGAAGAAAACAAGACCGATTTCGAATGGAATTTTTCTGGAATTGCCATTGATAAAGATCTTATTGTTAATAAGGGCAACGCAACGCTTTCCAAAGAAGTGTCCAAGTGGGATGCTTCCAATAAAAAGATGTCCTGGAAGCTGACCATTGACAGCACCGGAGCAGAATCGGATGCCGGGTATTACATAGAGGATGTATTATCGGAAGGTCAATATCTGAAAAATGATGGAGGAGGATATGCGCCCCTGGTAATGGGAGAGACTAATATTCCATATGCTCCTACGGGAGATACAAGCAGTATTCCCTGCTACCATTATATAGAAGGTGGCGAAGGAGAAAAAAATAAGATTATTATCTATCCCGGTGCTTTAAAGAATAGGAAGGTAGAGATTAATTATAGTACTTTTGTAGACGAAAGCTGGATGCTGAGCGAGGGATTTGATGGTGGAGCTGGCGGAAAGGTAGATATATCAAATGAAGCGACATTTTATTCCGGCTCTAAAGTGAAAATTGATTCAGTAACTGAAACCTACAACTATAACTTTGGAATGATTAATAAAGAATGTACCTATACTGGCTCTGCCGTGACTCCTTTGGATGATACAATAAAGTGGCGAATTCTGGTCAATAACAGCGGTTTTGATTTGAAAGATGTCGTAGTTGTAGACAGCATCCCGGATGATATGTTTGTCAATCAAGAGATAATAAATGCCAAGGTAGGCTCGAGGGATATCCCGGCGGGAGGCAGTGGATCGGCAACACCGTATTATGAGGTGGTCGGTAATGACCCGGCCAATGACAAGAATAAGATTGTGAAATTTCACCTGGGTGCTATAAAGGAAAGTACTAATCTAATATTCGAGACAAAATACAGTAATGATATTTTTAAAGAAGGTAATACCGAAGGGCGTACCAATAAGGCACACCTTGAAGGGAAAGATAATAGCGGCAAAGATCTAGAGTGGTACTACCATGAAGTGACCATCAAGGTTTCAGCAACAGATTTGCAAAAATCAGTTGTCGCCAGCAATCAATTTACCGGTGAAGTGACTTGGCGCGTTGTGCTCAACACAGCGGGGAATGCCAATGCTTATTATAATTTGCAGAAATTAACATTGGTGGATGAGATAACAAATAAAATGAAATTAGTATCTGGCTCGGTGAAGTATTACTCGACGAAGTCAGGCAGTACCGCTTATGAAGTGCCCAGCGGACAGACTGCTAGCTATACAGATGCTGCCGGAAATAGCTGGGAATATGACGAAAACAGTAATCCATATGATGGAGGTACCTTTACGTTAAATCTGGATCCGTCCTATTTGAATACTGAGGTCTCAACGGGAACCGATGGGTATGCCTTTGTTTTGGAATATAAGACCCAGTGTGATCCGGCTTCCTTTATGTTGGATGCAAAAGATCCGGCTTTTTTGGGAAGTAGAAAAAACGTGATTACAATGACCAGTGTCGATGCAGCCGGTGAAAAAACGGTTGATGCGAATGCAGAAGTTCAGATGACTGGCCTTGAAATGCAAAAGACCGGGCGGTTTGATGAAAATGCAAATTTTGTTCTCCCAGCTGACGAGAAATTTATTCACTGGAATATTACTGGTAACGTAAGTCGTAAGGATATAAAGAGTCCGGCGTTTAAAGACCCTATCCCTGAAGGATTAAAATATAAAGAGGGATCAGTCAAGGTTGGATATCGCGCTAATATCTGGAGTGACTTTATTGCACTTGACTCAAAAGCATATCAGTTGATTTATGATCCCGATGAAGGAGCTAATGGTACACTGACGGTAGTGATTGATGAAAAAAAGATACCAAACTATGGCCAATACATAGGCGGTATTTATCAATATTTCCAATATAGTATTGAATTTGACACCACATTTTCTAAACCGGAAAAAGATCTGTTAACACAGGGGAACGTTGATTTTACCAACACGGCATACTTAACCCATACGGGAATCAGCGAATATCAGAATGGCTTACCACCTACTATAGAAAGTGGCAAGTGGCTACAGCAGGATTCTAAAGTCACGATTAACAATGTAATTGCTGATAAGTCAGCAAATTATGATCCGGAAAATCCGGGGATTATTCCATGGTATGTAGATATCAACGACCAGGGATTGGGGCTTAAGAATGTATACTTTGATGATCCTCTGCAGCCGGGACTGTCACTGGATATGTCAGAGGGAGCTATTGAAGTTTATAAGCTTAGGTATAATAAAGATACAGGAGTTCTGGTTGATGATACTAAGCTCCCGGAAAAAGATGTGAACAATCAATTAAATTATTCGGTATCTTTTGACTATGCTACGAATACATTTCATTTCCAGTTTGAAGGGCCCCTAAAAGATGAGGGGATGAACGGTGCATATAGAGTTTACTTTAAAACTTTTGTTGATAAAGCAGGATTAGGTTCTGAGACAACAATTCAAAATAAGGTGACATTTAATGGCGGCGGAGCTGAAATTGATTCCAACTCAGAGGCTGTAGAATTAAATATGGCTGGAATTGATGCTGGTGGCAGCGGAGATTTTGCTTCTTTCTCGGTATATAAGTATGAAAAGGACGGCAACAACAGGAAACCATTGGCAGGGGCTGTGTTTGAACTTTATGATAAGAACAAGGATCTGATTACGACCCTGGATGCAACCGATGCAGATGGAACTGCAACATATAATAAGCTACGCTACAATACGCAGTATTATATAAGAGAAGTAATTGCACCAGAAGGCTATGTACTGGATGATG
>DVNN01000081.1 GCA_018714325.1 Candidatus Pelethocola excrementipullorum | reverse complement strand
TGATAAGAGGGATATCCAAAGTAGTTGTCGATTTCTCTTCGGATTAGTTCTCCTTTTTGTTCCATCATCCATTCTGCCCACCGCTCCATATGGAACAGCTCCATCTTATCCCACCGCTGTCTGTGGCTTTCTCCCCGATTCCGGAACACACTGTTCTGGCAAAGAATATTCTGTTTCATCAATTCATTTAGCCCATCAACCTCCCTTAGGAAATCCGCACCCATAATCACGTTTCCCTGATACAGGGCAGAGACAAAATCCATATATTGCTCTTCAAACTGCTGATACCGAAGAAGCCCCCTGTAGCACAGCTCCTGCTCCGCATTCTCCTCCCATATCTCCTGCTCCCCCGCAAATCAGCAAAATATAGACATGTTTTTCATAATCTAGCAGAATCGTCTCGCCCTCAAAGGATGCAAATATTTCCTGAAAGATATTGTTGATGCTTCTTCGCAGAAGAATGCTGCTCCATTCTGCATATCCACTTTTCCATCGGACAATCTGTAACAGAACCGGGCATATTTTCACATGCTTATACTTTCTTTTTAACTTGAGGGACAAAATTTTATCAGTATTCTCTGCAACATTCTGCCGGTAATTGATAATCTCATACAGATAATTATTTGCCATCCCGTCTGTGATCTCTTCCTTATAGGAGGAAACCTTCTCCAACTTCAGATTTTTCCTGCTTTTCATCAGCTTCAGCTGGACTCTTCGGATAGATGATTCGATTTCTTCATATCGGGCAGGCTGCAGAATATAGTCAAAACTCCCCAGAGAAATAGCCTCCTGAGCATAAACAAACTCTGCATGGGAAGTAAGGAAAATACACTCAGTCTGGGGAAAATATTCTACTACCCACCGCAGAAGTGATAGTCCGTTTTCCTGAGGCATCTCAATATCGCAAAGCAAAATATCAATGGAATAATTCAAAAAAACTTTCCGGGCCTCCTGAGCTGAATAGGCCGGATAGACAGAATCAATGGCCATCCCCTTCCAGTGCAGGCCTTCCAGCAGTCCGGCCACCACTTCCTTCTGATCATCGACTACCAAAACATTCATAGCTGAATCACATCCTTATCCGTCGTATTTTGTTGTTTCTCCACCGGAACCACCAACTCACTGATAGCCCCTCCATGATTTCTCACCGCAAATTCCACCGTATCCCCATAGTACAGATACAATCTCTTTTTCAGATTCAGGACTCCTATATGTTCCCCATTCTGTGTCTGATAATCTTTCTCATTCATCCGCTCCAGCCACTCTTGGGCATAACCCTGTCCGTTATCTGACACAACCAGATCCAGGTAACGCTCCTCTTCCCCCTCCAGAATATTTACCGTAACACGAATCCGCAGTTTCCCCTCCGATGAGGCATACTTGACAGAATTCTCCACAAAGGTCTGAACCGAAAGCGGCAGAACTTTAGCATCCATCGCACCACTGTCCACCACAACTTCGTAATCAATATCCAAGCCTGCACTGTTTCTTTGAATATTCAGATATTCCTGGGTAAAATTCAGTTCTTCCCGCAGTTCAACCAATGTAAAAGAATCCCGGAAAATATATCGGAAATACTTGGATGTATCGAAAAGAACATCCTCCAGTGCCTTGGTCTTTCCCTGTTGCAAAAGAGCATACAAAGTTTTCAGACAGTTCAGGAAGAAATGTGGTTTGATTTGAAGTTGCAGATACTGTAGCCTTGTCTTTTGCTCTTTGATCTCCTCCTCATAGGCCCTGATTTTCCAGGCTTTCAACTGTCTCATCATGGAATTAAAAGTGATCGCAGTCTTTTTGTACTCGACTATATCAAAATTTTCCTCCATTTCCGCGTCTACCTGTCCTTCTTCAATTTTCTCCATAGTCCCCATCATACTCTGGAGAGGTACGAAAAACTCACGCTTAAGATAGCAGTAACTGAAAATCACACAGATCACTGCCAAAAAAATAATTCCCATAATATAAAATTGAGATTCCTGTTTTGTGATTCCGCTTTCATTGGGCAATATCACATACATCTGCAAGACAGTATTTTCAATATAATTAGTAAAAACCATATAGGCGCCATCATATGACAAGATATCTTGCAGTTTTGAATGTTCTCGAACTACTTCATACATTTCCTCTCTTCTATCCATTTCTAGATCGCTGTTCAGGATTCCTTCTTCGTCTTCAAATACAATTTCTGCCGAAGATTGGGCATATTTATCAACCATCCTGGAAGTTACTTTCTCAAAATCTATGATAATAGTAATATAGGTTCCATTTACCGAATACGTCAGAGCTAAAAAAGCCTTCTGATCACCACGGATTACCTTCCATACCCTCTCCACCGAACCGGATTCCACCTGATCATCTATAAAAACCTTTATCTTTTGTTTTTCTTCAAACGCAATACTGTCCTGAAAAATATAGTAGCAGTTGTCATCTTCATACCCCACTATAAATCCTGCAATTTCTTCTTTCAGTGTAAGTTGTGTATCCAAGGATCTTATCAATTCGTAAACGGCTTCGTATTTCATTACCTCATCATTGTTTGACTGAAGAATCTGAACATTAGTATCCTGAAGAATAATTTCCTGCAGATATTTCTTACTGGTTTTCAGAAGCGTATCCAGTTCATTGACATAGAGATTCAGCATGGCATTTCCGCTCTGTTCAATACCTTTTCTGTAATGATGGGACAGATAGCTGGAATACGTCGCAAGTGCCAGAACGATCACAAAATAACCTATCATAAAAACAATTAACAGCTTTTTTTGAAAAGTCATAGGCTTTCTGAATGCTTTTTTCACCCGTCTCTCCTCCGCTACTGCATATCCTGATCACTCACTTTGCTACATTTTCTAATCAATATGGAATTTTTTTCTATAGACTTGATGCTTTCGTCCAACACTGTATACCCGTATTATATCTGACCCCTCTATCATCTGTCAATGCATCCTGGGCGCATGAAAAAAGCCCTTACAAACAGCGTATACACGCTTATTTGCAAGGGTTATTATCCTTATGCGATTTCCAACGCAATTTCCATCATCTTTTTAAAACCAAACTGCCTGTCTTCTACACTTAGAGCCTTATGATTAAGCAAATCATCAGAAATCGTAAGGAGACAAAGCGCGTTTTTTCTTGCTTTTGCTGCATTCATATAGAGCGCCGCCGATTCCATCTCTACAGCCATAATTCCCATGCTACGCCACCGTTCATTTACTGTCGAGTCAGCATCATAGAACAAATCAGACGAAACAACGTTACCAACTTTAATGCTCGTTCCTTGTTTTCTCGCTGCTGCTACTGCCTTTTCAAGAAGTGTATAACTTGCGATTGGTGCAAAAGTTCCTGGGAGATTATATTGACGCGCATAGTTGGAATCTGTGCATGCGCCCATGCCGATAATTACATCCATCAATTTTACATCCTCTTGAATAGAACCAGCAGAACCAATTCGAATGATATTGTCTACATCATAATTATTGAAAAGTTCATAAGAATAAATTCCCATTGACGGCATACCCATACCGGCGCCCATAACCGACACTGTTTTACCTTTGTATGTTCCCGTATAACCAAACATATTTCGTACAGTATTAAAACATACTGTATCTTCTAAGTAGGTCTCTGCAATGTATTTCGCACGCAATGGATCGCCTGGCATTAATACTGTTTTTGCAATTTCACCTATTTTCGCTTGATTGTGTGGTGTTGGTGTATTTCCCATGATTCAAATCCTCCGCTATTTTACTGATAATTTCTTCAAATTTTCCCCCATAGATTTTCATAGAAGAGCCGAACATCAAATTGGCAGGATAATCAAAATCCTCTACATTACTACCGCTTTGATCTCGGTATTCTGCTGATTTTCCAAGATGTGGAATACGATTCACTAAAATATCAACACTGTCCATATAACCATAGAGTTTTTTTCCTAACTGGAATCCCATACCGCACTCAAATCCAACGTCATTATTGACTTCATAGCCACGGTAGTCGTTGAGATTAGCAATCAACACATCACAGTCACGTACGTGCTGTTGGTAATTATCCAACATAATCGAGGCCCATATATATGGATTATCTGTCTTGATTTCTTTCACACCTTCTGCCCAATCAAGAGGTGAAACCGCATCCATGCCATACTGATTGCATAATGTCTTCATCTTTTCAAACACCTCTTGTCCATCTGCATCATAACGTTCAAATCCAGCTAAATAAACCAGTGGTCTATCTGAGGTTCTTGGACTACGTTCACGAATGTTTACTGTATTGGATCCACCTAATATTCTTGCTTTATTCTCTTCTTCAATATCCACAATCAGCATATGTAAGCAATCATCGAAATCGCCTTCCACTATTTTGGTGGATCCAATAATTGATGGGGCAAATGGCAAATTCGAATATGGCATTACATTATTTCTTTCATCATAAATCTTTCCATCTTTTAGATAGGACTGCTGATTTTTTACAGCCATACTTCTTTTATCTCTAGTGTAAGCATAGCTTCTAGCACCTTTTGCATAGGCCATACCAATTTCATAGATTGTTCCACTATCTGGCTCACATCCACGATAAGCTTCCAGATCCGAAACAATAACCGTAGTTTCTAACATAATCGTTTTCAAATCCTCAAAAATACTATCTGCACGTTTCTGATGATCTGGATTTTCCATATCAAGTGGATGATCATTTGGCAACGTTACACCAAACCCAAGTGCCTCTGCACGTTTGCGCATAGCAGCTAGAAGGTCATATCCATATTTATAAAAACATTCTGGACCAGCAATATAGATTGCTTCGTCCTTTACTAAATCATGTTGATATCTATACATCTGTGTCTTCCTCCTATTTCAGTACTAATTCCATCAATAGCTTAAGAAATCTTCCGCAATCCGCATGACAACCGACATGAATGAGTGGAAGATGTTCCCAAATAAAATGATGGCGTCTATCAATAACGGTCATACCAAGTGTAAGTCCATCTTTTGTCTCTACACCAACATGTGCATCCATAGTTTCTACCATAGTAGAATCAATAGCATAAGCTACTGCCATACAATCTATAACGGTGCAGTACGCATCAAATCCTCTTCCATTGGTAAAACGAATGGCCTGAAGCAAGAATGCAGCTTCCTTTTTATCACTTTCTTCTAATTTTTTGATATCTTCATCACTAAAGTTCACATCAAAATAAGTTGCTACATCAAGCCCTAATGCAACCAGTCTTACACCCGAATTATAAACTAAATCAGCAGCCTCTGGATCCACATAAACATTCCATTCACTCTGAGGTGTATCACCTGTTGCATTTAAGAAAGCATATTTATTTAATCCAAACGAACCGGAAATTGCAATTATTTCTGGAATCATTTCTTTGATTTCAGGAGCTTTTATCATAGCGAGTGCAATATTACTCATAGGAGCAGTGGAAAGAATAGTTACCTCTCCTGGGTTTGCTTTTACAATATCAATAATTAAATCTGCTGCATCTCTTTCGTCTAGTGGCATAACAGGATCTGGTAGATTGTTTTCTGCCTGGCCATCTTTACCATGTGTAAACGGATCTTTTGGCACATCACGCACCAATGGTTTTCCAAGTCCTTTACCAACTGGAATATCAGTACGTTCAAGTAGTTCCAATGTTTTTCTCGCATTAGCACAAGTCACTTCAATAGGGTAATTCCCATTTACAGTTGTAACAGCCATAAGTTCCAGTTCTGGTGATTTTGCGGCCATAACAATAGCCATAGAATCATCCATGCCCGGGTCACAATCTAAAATTATTTTTTTCATAATCTATTTTCCTTTTCTCTTTACATCAGTCAGCCTGAATTTTCACATAAAACTCACGTTTTCTAGGTCCATCAAATTCCAAAAAATAAATTGCCTGTGATCCACCAATCAATAATTTTCCTTCATGAATAATAAATGTTCCCGATACCCCAAGAAGCGCCGATTTCACGTGTCCAGCTGCATCCTGTGGTGTATCATGTTGATGTTTAAAATCTACCTTCGTTGGAATAAGACGACAAATCTCTTCATCCAAATCCACAAATCCTGCAGGATCCCAAGGTGAATACACGGTAAGGCCTGCTGTAGAATGTGGATTGTAAACAATGCAGATTCCCTCCTGCACTCCGCTTTCCTCCACTGTTTTTTTCACTTCTGAAGTAATATCATACACGTCATTATATTTAGTTTGAATCTTAAAATTTGCTAACATGGCCTTCTCCTTTTACTTCACAATGATTTCGCTGTTTTTAACACCTGCACCACCGTCTGCAAAAGCCCAGTCGCCTTCACACCCGCGTCCATACTTTTCTCCGATTGCTTCTGAAATGTAAGCAGCTATCAGCGCAACCGGTGCAAATTGAGTCAGTGGCATAGATACCGGGTACTTCGGTAATGGTACTCTGATATAAGTAGTCTCTTCACCAAAATCTTCCTTTGTACCATCAGTAATGACTACCATCGGTCTTCCAAGAACATTCGCATAATGTACCATTTCTTTTGTACGGCTTAATCCTGGACTTATGGTGTTACCTACTACAACAGTACCCATATGTTTCGCATCTCTGGCAAAGAAATTCAGATGGAACCACTCTTCTGTGTTGATATGCATAGCAAATTTTCCAGTTGCTTCTAATATCTTCGCCTGGCCGTACCAAGCTGTAGCATAGTCAAATCCTGACCCAACAAAATCATAGCATGGGAAATCCTTCCATTTGTCAGCAATGTTTTCACAAATACTGCTTATCTCAGGAAGCATCTTTTCCAATGCCTCTCCCTGATTCCGAATATCAAAACGCATTTCCATTGCTTCATCCATAGTATATTGCAATCTTACTTCTCCAAAGCGAATTGCCAATAGTAGAAGTGCCATTACACTTACTTCATAGCTTCTCACCCCTGGCGCTCCCTCAAAAGAAGGAATTTCCAGTTTTAAGACTTTATCAGAATTTACTCCAAGAGGCGATAACGCATCACCAGTCACGCCAAGTACAAAGCATCCATACAGTCTTGCTCTTTGCACTGCTTCAGAAACACGTGCGACTGTACCAGAATTACTAACAGCAATTACCAGTGGATTACGGCTATCAATACCCAAATGTTTTTCACAATAGAAGCGGCTTAACTCAATTGCCGGTACCACCTCTGTAGGGATTCCAGTAAACAACTCAAATGCATGTTTCGTTGCCATACCTGCTGCATAGGAATCTCCGCAACCGGTAATTACAATACGCTGTATGCTAAAAATCTCCTGAAAAGATAATACAGTTCTAGTCTTTGGCTCCAAATCCTCGTACTGCTGTCTGATTAAATCTGGCAGACTAAAAACCTGTCTGCTCATTGGATTGTCATATTTACTCATTTTTATCAACATTCCTTTCGCTTCGAAATTGATGGATACCAATATTTTTTTCCAAAATTCTTCTTTTGTTTATCCATATTGTTTAAAATCGCACAACCCTCCAGCGCAATATCAATAGCATGGTTATGACCACCGCCCGCCTGGAATGTTTCACCGGTACATAAGTTATCTGCTACCGAACAAATTGATCCACCACGTCTACCAAATAATGCTGATAAAGTCACAATAGATGATGACTCCCGATCTCCATTTAAAATACCTGCCCTGTTATAAATCCCAGCAATCTCAATATTCCAAGGTTGCATATAGCCGCCTACACCAGGACGCCCTCCACCTAAAAAATCGCTGTCTACAGATAATGTAACGCCTACATGATAAGGAGCCTGTTGCTCTTCTGCCGCCTGTACCATAGCATTGATTACTTCATAATGAGAAGATGCAGGGTACGGTGCCGGGATATAAGCTTTTGTCATACCTTCTTCTCTTGCTACACCACTTGCGATAACTACATCTCCCGGATGCACTTCATCACCGATACCACCAGATCCACCTACACGAAGGAACGTGCTTGCATCTGTATACTCCATAAAGTCATATAAGATTAATTCCATCTCCGGAGAACCGCTTCCACCACTTACCACCGTGATTTTTGCTCCCTTGTAGCTACCAGAATATGTAGTAAACATGCCAGAATTTCCAATCAGCTCTGCATTTTCAAGACGATCCGCAACCTTTTTTGCAGGATCTTCATCATATGCACAAAGAGGATCTCTTACCGTAATCAATACAAAATCGCCTACTTTTGTATGATCAATCTGAGTCAGGGCAGGTCTGCCATTAATTACAAGTCCCTTTTCCGGCACATTGTGATAATACTCATACTGTTCATGCATTCTTTTTATAGATGCTTTTTCACGTAATTTGTCACTTAACATGTTTTCTCCTCATACAACCTTTTTTTTGCTTCCATCTGTAACACTTTATCAATGTATTCTGGTACTCCATATTGACTCAGACACATAACTGCAGATAGGTTGCCCATAATTGCACAACTTTCCAGATCCTTTCCTTCACAGAAGCCACATAGCACTGCTCCAGATGAACTGTTTCCACCACCTGTGGGATCTACAATATTTACATCTTTTTCCGATGGAACAGTCACCGCCTGATCTTTCGTAATCATAATAGAACCTTTCGACCCACGTCTTAAAAATACCAGTGGGATATCCCACGTTTGATAGGCTTTTATCATCTCATTCAAATCGTCTAATCCAAATAAACGCTTCGCTTCTGTTAAGTTAATGGAAAAGATATCAAGTTTCTTTGCGATTCGTTCTACCTCTGCTAAATTATCCAGGTATGTCGCATCGTTGGCAATCTCCCACATGACTTTGGCAGAAGAATTTTTCTTAATTTCCAGAATCTGTTCCCAGAACTTTGAATCGCTGTTTTTAAAAATATAAATTCCTTTTGCCTGTTTAAAATACGGTTTTAACTCCTCTGGTGTGATTTCAACCCTTAAGTAATGGTCTGGCCCATAAAGAGGGGTTTCTTCCCGTTCACCATCTGCGAAATATTGGATTATGGTATGTGGCGTTTTAGGGTCTTTTAGTATTAGACCATCCATGGTAAGATTATTCTTTTCGTACCAGGAACCATAAATGTCTTTGTAATCTTCGCCAACACCTGTTGCAAGCATCACATCATCATCCCAAAGTTTTATACCACACAAAGCGTAAATGCCTGCGCCACCTGCAACTTTTCCCACCTGTTTTCCATCTGCAGCTCGAATCTCATCCGTCACTGCAGTGGATGCTATCACGTATTTCATCTTCTTCATCCTTCTGTCGATATTATTTACTCTCCACTATGAAACTGTCGCAAGTCATGGTACCTTTGGAGATAATAAATCCAGCTCCGCCAGATACATAGGTTTCATCCACAGCTTCTATAAGATGTGCTCCGTTTACCGTAAAGGAAATGTGATTTCCTTTTGCACTTAATACCAGCTCATAAGGTTTATCTTCCTCATATGTATACGGTACTTCTTCTAATATTGTACGCTTCCCATCCTTTTGAACAAAAAGTTTTGCATACTTGTATTCATTGAGAATAGCACCATAATAGCGCTTGTGGCCTCTGCTTCGAATCACAAGACCTCCAGATTCATGTAAGCTAAAATACGCTGTACTCTTGACACTATAATCATCCCAGTCCCGAGTTCCAATAGTAACCAAGCCATCTTCATCAATATGCGAAATACAGTAAGTCTGTTTAAAATCTGCTGCAAACTGTGCTGCCGAACTTGCAAAACCTGCCAGCCACAAAGGATTGGTATTCCATATAGAAGTCATGAGCATACCTCTTTGTGCAAATAACTTCGGCGCCCCCTTCCAGTCAATAGATGTAATCACAACACGACCATCAAAGCGCTTATTACTTGCTATCTCATAACCCAGCTTAAAGATAGACATTCCATCCGTGTCTGGAACAATCCATTCCATTGTGGTCTCTTCCATACCAATTGCCGAATAATCACCGTGTATTATTTGTATTTGATCATCCTTATCATAATATAGAATATACGGACGAACTGATACGTTTCCATCATCCATGGTTTTTATTTTAGTTACAACCTTTTGCGATGAATACAATGTCGGTGATGCTACAGTAGAAAAATTCATAGCAATCTTTGAAAAATCGATAAAGGTCTGGGTTGCTGCATAAGCAGATACACCATCCGCTACATGACTGCATTGAATCATCAAACCATTTTCATCGGAAAATTCATTACTATTTCCAAGCTTCACTAAAGCACTTGATCCATGATCATATTCACATGGTAAAAATCCCTGTACAGAACCTGGAAATTCAAAAGTATAACGTTCCCTTGAGATTTCTATATCTTCTCCAGCCATGCGCGCTGCTGTTTCAATGATTCTTTTGCTTTCAATAACAGCATCCGTTACAACCGATCCACCATCTGCGGTAACCACATACATAAGATCTGCAACAGGAGTCCTAAAATCTGCACCAGCATTAATTCCATCAATGCCTAAGCGAATACCATTAAATGCACCAACATTACCTGCATTACAATCGGTATCCCAAGCTGCAGAAGAAGCAATGCTTATAGATTTCTGGAAATCATCCCCACCTAATATGATGGAAGCAATTACCATTGCGTGATTCGGAACCATATGGCAGCAGCCAACAAATACCTCATATCCATATTTCGGATTTAGATACTCACGTACCTTTCTCCAATCCCTCTCTTTATTACAGATATCCCTCACATCTGCGATAATATCTAAAAGCTGTTTATCCTGTACATAACCAGCCGCACGATCCAATAATGTATCGATATCTTTTTCTTCAAAGGCCATAGCCTCTAAAGCAGCCAGATGGCATGCAGCTTCTAATGCTATACCGTCGTGGCTGACACTTGCAGCCTTGCGAACCAGGCTTACTGCCAGGTCTGGATCATTGGGGCACGCCATAGCTATAGCATCAATGAAAATCTGTGCTCCTATTTGTTCCGCTAATGTTTTTCCATTTTGATCAATGGAACCGCTTTGTGGTGCTGGTATCCCATTTTTCAGGTTTAAAAACGCTGTGTGCTCTGTTGATCTTCCAAGTCCACCCCACCAAAGAATAGTTCTATTTTCAATAATATAATTTAACCAGGTATCTCCAAATGCTTTGGCTGGTAGATTTTTATCATATTCATTATCTTCTATCCCACGGAAAAATCCAAAAGTTCCCGAAATATCATCATCAGCTACAATAAGTGGTACTCCGACCTGCTCATGCACATAGTATTTAATATCTCCGAATGTCTCCAAAATCTTTTCATAGCTCCAGCCTTCCACCGGACGTCCCAGGTATACTCCCAGCATCTTGCCTAATACACCAGCATAGATTTGATTTTCATATTTCTTTATGCTCATATCGTCTCCTTAATTTTGTATCTTTCGTATGATGAGTTAAACATCATTCTACTTTAATGCTTTTATGATAAATCCATCGCCTAAAATTGCACCCTCATCCACTACAAATCCTGCTTGTCCACAAGAATAATCAAAATCCTGTCCTTCGACTACCTTTTTATCATCTACGTATAGAGTCAGCTGTACCCCATCCACTTCAAACCTTAATTTATAGGTACTATCAATCTCGTATGCAAACGGCTGTTTTGCGATTACTTTTCGTTCATTATTCATCTGTCTGTATATAACTGCATATCCCTCTGTGAAGACTGCTCCATAATATCTTCTGTGTCCTTTTGCCCTTGCAACAAGTCCTGCTGCATCTTGCTGCGAGAATGTAATGATAGATTCAACGGAATAGTCTTTCCAATCTGCTGTACCAGTAGTTACTACGCCATTTTCTACTGCATTACATACAGAAAATGTTACCGTATAATCAGGGTTAAAGTGATCTGCCGATGATACAAAAGTTTTTAACCATGCTGTTTGTGTAGTCCATGGAGTAAGGGATGGAGTCATTTCCATAGATTTTCCCATACGATACTCTACAGGTGCATCTGACCAATCAAGGGTTTTTACTACAACAAATCCATCCAAACGATAGTCACAGGTCAACCGAATGCCAAGGCGGTATATTGCATGTCCACCCACATCAGGTACCAACCATTCTATTTT
>DVNN01000005.1 GCA_018714325.1 Candidatus Pelethocola excrementipullorum | reverse complement strand
AGACTTTCTTACCATCGATAGATACTTTATCCGTGTTTACGTAGGTATTTGTAATCGTGCTAGTATTATTATCTATGTCGGCTGTATACTGGCTTACTCCTACTTCCCCAAGAGTGTAAACATATTCCGTTCCGTTCTCATCACACTTTGGCAGATTCGCAACTGTAAATGTCCAGGCATTCGTCTGGCCTTCCGGCGCTGTGACCTTTTGTTCTTTATATAGTTCGCCATTCTGGAACACCTGTACTGTGATGCTATCCGGACGGGTCGAGAATTGGTTCTCATAATCATTCCAGATTTTCTTACCCTCGATAGCTACTTTGTCCATGTTTATATAGGTATTTGTAATCGTATTTGTATTGGGATTTATTTCGGTTGTATACCCATCCACATTTACTTCTTCCAGTGTATAAACATACTTTATACCATCTTGATTATATTCCGGAAGGTTTGTGAAGGTAAAGTTCCACTGGTCATTTTCATCGGGCTGCACTTGTTTGGTGAGGTATTCCACACCGTCTTGCAAGAGTTTAACCTGAATACTATCTGGTCTGGTTCCAAACTTATTTCCGTAGTCCACCCATATCTTTTGGCCGCTGACCTGGGTTGTTGATGCGTTTTCATTGATTCCCATATCCCATCCGGAACTAGTTCCAGCACCTATTTCGATCATATCCGTGGTTCCATCCAGATTAAATTTAGAGTTTTTATTCTCAGGCGTCGCGCCTTTGACAGTCACGGAATATCCTCCAGGTATATCTGCTTTGATCACATACTTTCCTGGCTTTAAACCAGAATTTGTAAAGTAATATTTTCCATTGGCCTTCGTAACAGTCGACTGGACGAAAACTTTCTGATCATTGTCATCAATCCGATACAAGGATACGGAATTCCCAACTACCGGAGGTTCAAAAGCATCTTGTATTCCATTATAATTTTCATCATACCAGATATATCCCTGAATATTAATTCCTTCCATGTATCCGGCATCAATATTGAGCGGATGAGACTCTGTCTCTAAATCCACAACAGCCTCACCAGTCTGCAGGCTGTTTATTAAATCCGTGAAATCATTATCTATACTTCTGTCATCCCCTGCCTGATAGGCGGTTAAACTATATCCAGAATTAGGCCTGTCAATCTCCACACGATAGGACCTTGCATATAAATCGGTAAACTTATACTCTCCGGCGCCATTGGTGTTTACCTGCTTGACAAGATCGTTATTCCAATCATATAGCCTTACAACCGCATTGGAAATCCTGATTTCTCCACCATCCCGGATTCCATTACCATTGTCATCTCTCCATACAACTCCGCCAATCTCTTTGTCAGCATCCTGCTCGGAGACATAGATACCACTTTTCATCGGTTCCCCGATTGCAAGTTTTACCTGGGAGTTTCCGTCCATATATGTTCCGCCAACTGCAAAGCTGTTCCAGATGGTATCTACTACATGAATGCTCTTTGTAATCTTATATGTAAACTCTAACTCTAAGGTTTCTTTTGCCTGGATACCATCTTTTTTTATGATTTTAAGTGCTACCGCATCTTCTGGCAGCTCACTCACTCCGTCCCATGGAATCCAAGTGGATTGGTCACTTGTCAGATTCTCCAGCTCATATCTGTTATTCTCTGATGTAGCATCCGTAGAATAAGATAACACATAGTTCGAACCAAGTGCTGCTCCACCACTGGATATACCGGTCACTTTTCCACTTAATGTTGAATTCTTATTTGCATCTGATACCGTCATCTTATCATCTAAAGCTGGGAGTTTATCAATAATATGGAGTTCGTTAATGGGCACCTCTCCATTGTTTGGAACAGTCAGCTTATAGGTTACTTCTTCACCTTCATCCACACTTTTCAAATTGATAATACGATCAAACTGTATTCCATCTTCTGACACTTCTGTTTTGCTCTGTAATCCTACGGAACGGTCAAATTTTACTTCCAGCCATCGTGAAAGTGCTCCTTGAACATTACCAACTCCTTGCACATTGTACCAGGCGGCACCACCATCATAGGCTTGTCCATCATATCCAGAGGTTACTATATTATTAAAAATTTCACTGCCTTTTACATTAATGGAACCATTTGCTTTAATGCGAACACCGTGATTATAGTTCCATCCTTCTCCTTGGGGCCAATCATTATTATACTTAACTGTAACCAGCTGCCACTCGCTGTTCACCCTTTGAATTATTATCTGAGCATCGGGATTTGCACTTGGATTCATCAATTCTACTGATTCAATATTTATGCTGGCCGGCACCTCAATATATAGAATAGCATCCCGCAGCGGTCCACTTCCATAAACATTATTAACACCTATTTGATAAGTAAATGTACTGCCTATTGTGTTTAAGGTTGGATAAAAGGGAGTTTCCCATCCTATATATCCCGGATAAGCGCCCTCACCTTTATAGAGTGTCGTCACACTTTTCGTATTATTACTATCGTCGTTATTGGCCTCATATCCCCCAGGGATAAAGGGCACATAATCATTGCCCGCACCCGGAGCCTTTCTGTCACCGTAGATATAGGCGGTATTGGTAATCCCATCTGCCAGGCTTCCAGTATTATCCACAATACCCGACTGGGTCTTACCTGCTGCCGATACGGTAACATACCCTGCATTCCGAGGTATTTCCTTATTTCCACCATAGCTGTAAACATACTTTACGTTTGTAATATATTCATCGGCATCCAGTCCCAGATTATCGACCTTGATGAATCCAGTTCTGGCGGCAGCTCCCATGGATTCCCATATATCTGATTTATTCGTTTGATAGCGAATTTCCGTATCCACGTATCCAGTCACTGAAGGGTCTTTACTTGGCTGTGAGCTCCAGGAAAAACTTTGGTACCTAAAACCATCAAAGAAATTATCCTCATTGCCTCCACGGGTCGGATCATCGACAAGATATACGTCTTTTAAATCTGTTTTCGGCATCATAACCAGTTTGTAATTCAGAATGACATCACTGGCTTTTAACACACGTTCCGGTGCAATTTTCTTAAAGTATAATATACCAGGTAATGGACCGGCACCTGCCGCAGGCACGATATCTTCGATGATTTCTGTCTCATTGACAGCTTCACCATTCCACCGCTCTCCGGTTAACGTTGCTGTAATCTCATAGGTCTTATCGCTTCCAGTATCTGAGTATGGATACTCATAAGTAATCTCCACCTGATGTGCTTTATCACCTGACCCGACGTTGATATTGCCCACCGGAATATCCACGGTAAATTTACCGTCTGTTGGTCCCTGCACTTCATATATCTGACCGGCATATTCTACACTATATAAAATAATGTCCTGAGGAAATTCAATATGTAAATTACCATTCTTTACATTAAGTCCTCCGATTGTCTCCTCAGAGCCCACAAATAACTTAGCGGTATGTAACAATACCGCCTCAGCATCGGGCTCGACTTCCTTTGACAATTTATCATTAGCGGGCTTATTTTGAGGGGAAATCCCCTTAAGTGACGACTCTGTGCTATTCACATTGTCCCCGCTGGCTTTAATATGTCCTTCTAAAATATCACCGGGTAAGCTCACACCTTCCAGATATTTTAAACCGAATGGGATGGATACCATCTCGCCGACAGTGATATCTTTTAAGTATTGGATGGTTACTAAAGTTTCTCCTCCCGATACCTGGGTTGAAACTGTATAAGAATTACTTGAGGGCATACGTACGATTTGAATCATACCAGGTGCCGGTAATGTCACCTCTACCTTTAGATTCTTAATGACTCCTTTGTCGTTGCCAGTGCTTAAGCTATTTACTCGGACAGTCATATCAAAATATTCCCCAGAATATGGGTTTTCTTTTGAATATACCTCTGATGCGACTAAATCAGCAATACTTCCAGCAAATGGTGTCATATCAGCTTGTGGATCTTGATTCTCCTCTTTTGTTTCAATCTGATTCGGTTCTGTCTGTTGTTCTGCTTTATCAGACCCATCCACTTCAGTTGTCTCTGGTTCACTTACATCTGTATCGGTATTTGTTTCCTCTTCGAACGTCACATGCAAAGATAAGGGCTCTGTATTTTTTCTATCTGTATCTTTCTGCTGAAGATAAATACCTTCCACAGAAACAGATGAATGTTCCTGATTCTGGCTTTTATTCACAGAAACAGCTAAGCTAATCCGAACATCATCTCCTTCGGATTGCTTCCCGCTGATTGCCCAAGTTCCATTTTCTTTCTTTTCCACAGTATATTGAGGAGTTTTAGATACAATTTCTCCAGTGAACTTCTCTTTCATGTTAAGAATATATGTAACCGCTTCTTCCTGTTGAGAATCTTCAATCTGAAGAGTTCCTGTCCAACTACCTCCTTTGACAGACTCATTAACAGCTTTGCTCTTATTTCCCTCTTTCGTAAGCCATGAAATCTCTGGAGCACTCTTGGTAAGAGTCTCATTCTCAGATGCCTGCACTAAGATTCCACTGCCTAAGTTTGAAACGATCATGCAAACTATTAGAATGAATGCTGTCAACTTTCCTGTTATTGATTTTCCGTTCATACTTCCTCCTACTCTTTTTTAGTAACTATCTCTTTAACTTTTAATGACTACTAAATTCATATTGTATTATAACAAATATTACCTCTATATTTATACACCTGTCAATGGTTTTCATGGTTTTATGGCATTTTTTAACAAAAGACCCCCTGCATCACTCATTTAATGAACTGCCCCCTAAAAGTTAGACTTCTTTTTATCAATTTTGATTACTATCAACTAATATTAAAATGGACAGACTTTACAAGAAATTATCAGAAAACATTTGAGTTATCGCAAAAAGGGTGTTGCACAGAATTGTGCAACACCCTTTTTAAGTCAAATGAATCATTCAATTGTATATAGCTTCCAGTGTTTTAATCTCTAACCCCACCAATTAATTCCTGAATATCGGATATCTGATTGTTTCTCATGTATTCCTCGATGCCCTCGGCAACTTCCACCGTGGCATAGGGATTATAAAAGTTTGCAGTACCCACCGACACCGCCGTGGCCCCGGCCAGAATAAACTCCAGTGCATCCTCGGCTGTGGCTATTCCGCCCATGCCGATAATCGGCACCGACACCGCCTGAGCCACCTGATAAACCATACGGAGTGCTACCGGTTTTACGGCAGGACCAGACATACCTCCAGTCTTATTGGCGATTGCAAAGGTTCTGCGGTTGATATCGATCTTCATACCGGTCAACGTATTAATCAGAGACAGCACATCCGCTCCGCCAGCCTCTGCGGCCTTGGCCATTACAGTGATGTCCGTAACGTTAGGGGACAGCTTCATGATTACCGGCTGCTTTGCGTACTTCTTAACCTCTTTAGTTATAGCTTCCACCGCTTTGGGATCCTGTCCAAAGGCAATTCCTCCCTCTTTCACGTTGGGGCATGAGATATTGATTTCCAGCATATCCACATCTTCATCAGCCAGCCGCTCCACAACTTCGCAGTAATCTTCGGTGGTTTTGCCGCAGACATTCACGATGATTTTTGTATCATACTGCTTCAGGAAGGGAATATCCCTCTGGCAGAACACCTCCATACCCGGATTCTGAAGTCCGATAGCATTGAGCATGCCTCCATGTACCTCGGCGATTCTCGGGGTTGGATTCCCCGGCCAGGGAACATTGGCAACGCCTTTCGTAACCACAGCACCAAGACGGCTCAAATCCACGAACTCACTGTACTCTTCACCAGAACCAAAGGTTCCGGAAGCTGTCATCACCGGATTTTTTAATTCCACACCGGCCAGATTTACTTTTGTATTCATTACAGTTCCACCTCCGAAGCCTCAAATACCGGACCATCTTTACAGATTCTCTTATTGTGGACATGGGAATGCCCATCCACTTCTTTCGACTTGCAAACGCAGGCCAGGCAGGCGCCTACACCGCAGGCCATCTTCTCTTCCATGGATATATAGCATTCCATCTTTTTCTCTTGTGCAAAAGCTTTGATGGCTCTAAGCATCGGTGTTGGACCACAGGCGAAGATGATATCACCTTCCAGACCCTCTGACCGGATCGCATCCAGAACATTTCCTTTTGTTC
>DVNN01000080.1 GCA_018714325.1 Candidatus Pelethocola excrementipullorum | reverse complement strand
CTGGCACTCAGCACCCTAAAACATTCGAAATCCGCCCTATTCGGGCTACTTTCTCATGTTTTGCGGGTCCCAAACTCATGCTTTTTCATGCAAGCATGAAAAGCATGACCTTTTGACCCTGGTATCATCATAATATAGATAAAGGCTACGAAAAGAAAAGTAGATAACGTACGATGTCACAGAGAGCTTACGTTGGTGAGAGTAAGCACGGAATACGTTATCGAAAATGGTCTTGGAGCCGCGTACCGACTGCCGTAACAGGTTTAGGCTACGATGGGAGCGCCCATTACAGCGCCAGAGTATCGAAATATCATATATATTTCCGTACTTGTAGAGGTCTGTGCCGTGAGGTACGGATGAACTAAGGTGGTAACACGAAGCAGACGCTCTCGTCCTTGAATTCATAGTAGAGGAGGGAGTTTTTTTGATGCAAAATTTACGAATGTGTCACAGATAAGATTATATCATCGGCCTTATCTAAACCTATTTTCTATAAATAATTAAGAATTCCACAAAGGAGCAATCACATGAGTAAAAGAGTTTTTATTGGCGGGGCCTGGCCCTATGCCAACTATAACATTCACATCGGACATCTGGCCGCTCTCCTGCCGGCCGATGTCATCGCACGTTATTACCGTCAGCACGGCGACCAGGTTATCTATGCTTCCGGCACGGACTGCCACGGTACCCCCATTACCCAGCGCGCCTTAAAAGAACAGGTAGAGCCATCGGAAATCGCGGAAAAATATCATAACTCCGATGTCAATGACTTCCAAGACCTTAATTTCACCTATGATAGTTACGGTGCCACCTACATGGACTGGCATCAGAAAGAGGTTCAGGATATCTTTAAGAACCTTTATGACAATGCCTTTCTTTACGACAAGCAGGTAAACCAGGTCTACTGTGAGCATTGTAATAAATTTCTGGCCGACCGGGAAATCGGAGGAACATGCCCCGTCTGTGGCGCGGATGCCAGGGGGGATCAGTGCGATACCTGCCTGACCGCCTTCGATCCACAGGAGCTAAAGGAGAAACATTGCCTGATCTGCGGAGGGGATACCACCCTGAAACCCAATCACGAGCTGGTGTTTTCCCTATCCCAATTCCAGCATCAACTCCAAGACTATTTCGAAGAGAACCATGGTTACTGGAGAGCCAATGCAGTCAAGGAGACCGCAAAATATCTGGAACAGGGCCTTCCCGACAGGGATGCCACCCGGAACCTGAACTGGGGCATCCCGGTACCATTTGAGGGTTATGAAGAAAAAAGAATCTATGTCTGGTTTGAGGCAGTACTTGGCTATCTCACCTCTGGTAGACAGGCCGCCCAAAACCTGGGGATTGACTTCGATGAATTTTTGAGAAATTCCCCGGATTTGGAGACTTATTACGTGCATGGAAAGGATAATATCCCCTTCCATACCGTAATCTTCCCCGGACTTCTACTGGCTATGGGCAAAGATATCCAGCTGCCAAAGCATATCATTTCCAGCGAATATGTGACCATGAACGAGGAAAAGATGAGTAAAAGTAAGGGCAACCTGATCACAGTGCGGGAATTGATTCAATCTTTCCACAGTGACTCCATTCGCTTTTTCTTTCTTATGAATAATCCGGAAAAGAAGGATATGAACTTCAACGCGGAAGATCTGATAAATACACATAATAAAATTTTAGTTGGCGGTTTTGGCAACTTTGTAAACCGCAATCTGTCCTTCCTTAAGAAAAAGTTCGATGGCGTGGTGCCCGAAGGCAAGGTTGATCCTTCCATACAGGAGCTTACAGAGCGGCTTTATGATACCATTGGCGGCAAAATAGAGTCCGGCGATATACGTTCGGCTGTAGAGGAAATGATTCACTATATCCAAACTGCGAATAAATACTACGACAACGGTAAACCATGGGTATTAGTGAAGGAAGATCCCAGCGCCTTTGCTGATATTACAGCCACTTGTCTTTATATCATGGCAAATATGTCCAATCTCTTTGCCCCAGTGATACCAGATGGCTGCCTCAGACTGCGGGAGATCTTGAAACTTCCAATACAAGAATCCTGGAAACCCGCTACAATTAACGGATCGCTTACTTTGGGAGATTGCCCGGTACTATATGAACGGATTTTAAACAACTGATTGAAACGAATTTCTCTTTCAGAATAAAGGTAAATTTAGTTGACATAATACTATTTTTTCATTCTATCCTGCTTCTGTTAATCCAATATCCATTTATGTGAATAATTGATAAATTTTCTCACATTTTTCTATATAAATTGACTGGATTTCGGATAAAATATTGTATTCGAAGAAATGCAAAAAACAATCTGTTAATTTATTGACATTATTATGTCATCCCGTTATATTATAAGTAAGTTATATGACTGACGGAAGTGGAATTAACCACAGGGAGTATAACGGGGAATCAGGGCCGACCGTCTGGGCAAAAAGTTGGCTGTTACAGCTCAGCTTTTATATCCAATTTGACAAGGAGGACTAGCAATGAAACAGATTGAACAATGGAATGGATTTAAAGGAAGACTTTGGAAAGAAGAGATCAATACACGTGACTTCATCCAACAGAACTATACCCCTTATGATGGGGATGATTCTTTCCTTGAAAAACCAACAGAAGCAACTAATAAACTTTGGGGTGCTCTTCAAAAGTTGCAGAAGGAAGAACGTGCAAAAGGCGGCGTTCTGGATATGGATACAGAAACTGTTTCCACAATCACTTCTCACGCACCCGGATATATTGACGATAGTCTGAAAGACGCAGAACAGGTTGTTGGACTTCAGACAGAGAAACCTCTGAAAAGAGCATTTATGCCATTTGGCGGCATTAAGATGGCGGAGGATTCCTGTAAGACCAATGGTTATACCCCTGCGCCGGAACTTCATAAAATCTTTACAGAATACAGCAAGACTCATAATCAAGGAGTGTTCGATGCTTATACACCTGAGATGAAAAAAGCTCGTCACAATAAGATTATCACCGGACTGCCAGATACCTATGGCCGCGGAAGAATCGTCGGCGACTACCGCCGCGTGGCACTGTACGGTATCGATTTCTTAATGGAGAAAAAGCAGGAAGATTTCAACAACTGTGGCTGTGGCGTCATGACCGATGACATCATCCGCCAGAGAGAAGAAATCAGCATGCAGTATCGTGCATTGGCCGAGATGAAAGAGATGGGAGCAAGCTACGGCTTCGATATCTCTCAGCCCGCAAAGAACGCAAAAGAAGCGTTCCAGTGGTTATACTTCGGTTATTTGGCCGCAATCAAGACTCAGAACGGAGCCGCCATGAGCGTAGGCCGTATCTCAACCTTCCTTGACATCTACATTCAAAGGGATCTTGAGAATGGTACCCTCAACGAGGCCGAAGCCCAGGAATTAGTGGACCACTTGATCATGAAATTCCGTATGGTTAAGTTTGCACGTGTTCCTTCCTATAATCAGCTGTTTTCCGGCGACCCTGTATGGGCAACCGTAGAGGTGGGTGGACTTGGACAGGATGGACGTTCCATGGTGACCAAGAGTGACTTCCGTATCCTGCATACACTGATCAACATGGGACCGGCACCGGAACCAAACCTGACCGTACTTTACTCTTCCAGACTGCCTGAAAACTTTAAGAAGTTTGCGGCCTATATCTCAGTGGAGACAAGTTCCATCCAGTACGAAAACGACGATGTGATGCGTCCGGTCTGGGGTGATGATTACTCCATCTGCTGCTGTGTATCCGCTACACAGACAGGAAAAGAGATGCAGTTCTTCGGCGCCCGCGCAAACCTGGCAAAATGCCTGCTTTATGCGATTAACGGCGGTGTGGATGAAAAATCAAAAGAGCAGATGGCTCCGGAATATAAGGCAATCACTTCTGAATATCTGGATTATGACGAAGTCATCCGTAAGTACGACGTTATGATGGACTGGCTGGCCGGACTCTATGTGAACACCTTAAATGTCATCCAGTTTATGCATGACAAGTATTACTATGAAGCGGCCGAGATGGCTCTGATCGATACCGATGTAAGACGTACCTTTGCTACAGGTATCGCAGGATTCTCACACGTGGTGGATTCCCTGGCTGCCATCAAGTACGCGAAGGTTAAGGCAATCCGTGACGAAGACGGGCTGGCTATGGACTTTGAGATTGAGGGAGACTTCCCACGTTACGGCAATGATGATGACAAAGCCGATGACATCGCTGTATGGCTGCTGCACACCTTCCTGACGAAGTTGAAAAAGCATCATACCTACAGGGACTCCGAGCCTACAACTTCCATTCTGACCATCACTTCCAACGTGGTTTATGGTAAGGCGACAGGCACTCTCCCCGATGGACGTAAATCAGGGGAACCTCTGGCTCCTGGAGCTAATCCAAGCTATGGTGCCGAAAAGAATGGTCTGCTGGCATCCTTAAACTCCGTGGCTAAACTGCCATACGAGTGGGCATTGGATGGAATTTCCAATACTCAGACCATCAACCCCGATGCTCTGGGACATTCGGAAGACGAAAGGGTCAACAACCTGACTCGTATCATGGATGGCTACTTCGATCAAGGTGCTCATCACCTGAATGTAAATGTATTCGGAATCGATAAACTGAAAGATGCTATGGAACACCCGGAAAAGGAAGAATATCAGAACTTTACAATCCGTGTATCCGGTTATGCGGTGAAATTCATCGATCTGACCCGCGAGCAGCAGTTAGACGTAATCGCTCGTTCCGAACATGTACGAATATAGTCAGAGAAAAGGTTCCGTACACTCCATCGAAACCTTCGGTTCTGTGGATGGACCAGGCATCCGGTTTGTGATATTTTTGCAGGGCTGCAAGATGCGTTGCCAATACTGTCACAACCCGGATACCTGGAGCACCAATTCCCAGGATATGGTGTCCGCCGATGAACTTTTGGAGCAGGCTCTCCGCTACCGCACCTATTGGGGCGAAGAAGGCGGTATCACCGTCAGCGGAGGAGAGCCCCTCCTTCAGATGGACTTCCTGATTGAGCTTTTACAAAAAGCCAAAAAGGCAGGCATTCATACGGCAATTGATACCTCTGGAAGCGTATTCTCCAGAAATGAACCATTTTTTCAGAAGTTTCATGCGCTTATGAGATACACCGACCTATTGCTTCTGGATCTCAAGCATATCGATGATACGAAGCATAAGGCGCTGACGGGATGCAGTAACCGGAACATTCTCGACATGGCCAGATACCTGGCCGAAATAAAGAAACCAGTCTGGATTCGCCACGTCCTGGTACCGGAACGGAACGACTATGACGAAGACCTGATTCGACTGGATGAATTTGTAAGATCACTGGGAAATGTAGAGCGATTTGAAGTACTGCCCTATCATACATTAGGACTCTTCAAATGGGAGGAGCTGAAAATCCCCTATCAGTTAAAGGGGATTAACCCTCCTACCGCTGACAGAATTGCAAATGCAAACAAGCTGCTGCACACTGCTGACTACACTGGATATTTAAAAGACTAAACGAGAATATACAGGAATTCTTCCCATTCTCTTCAAGATTTCTTAATGTATTTTATTTTTCTTTTAGGATACGGACATACTTTGAACACATCTTTTCACTATAATAGGTGTTGGATAGTTGATTAACCACTCACTATCTCCCCCCTCATTTTAAAAAGAACCATCTCACGATGGTTCTTTTTTTGTTGTATATACATGCCAATATTTTAAAATTCTTTTATAAATTTTAGGATTCTTTTAGTTTGTGTACATACTTTACACATATCTTTGTCCTATAATGATTATTAGATAGTTGATTAACCACTCACTATCTCCCCCCTCATTTTAAAAAGAACCATCTCGCGATGGTTCTTTTTTTGTCTTTGGTTATCATGCTTAAATCACGTAATTATCACCGGACTGCTGCTGCCAGTCCAGTAAATCTTCCAACGTATACTGATCTACAACTCCCTTTATGGCTGCATCCAGCTTCTTCCAGAAGAATAAAGTTGCACAGTTCTCAGCCATCGAGCATTCGTTCTCCTCATCCTCCAGACATTCCACCGGCGCAAGGCTTCCTTCTGTCAACCTCAGGATTGATCCCAGTGTATAATCCTTTGGTGGCTTTACCAGGCGGTATCCGCCTTGAGGACCACGGACACTTTTCAGATATCCGGCGCGGACAAGCAGCGACACTATCTGTTCCAGATATTTGATGGATATCTCCTGTCTTGCCGCTATGTCTTTCACCCGGACCGGTTCACCAGAATCATGCAGCGCCAAATCCAGCATCATTCGAAGTGCATATCTACCCTTTGTGGATATTCTCATAATAATCTCTCCTTGTATTTTTACAACATCTTATATTTTAACCGCATTGTGACTTTAAACAGCATCAGGGGCTGTTGCTTAATATCTGCAACACCCCCTATATTGTACATGCTATGCTTAACTATTGTCAAATGCAGAATTCCCATTATTCTACAGCTTTAAATGCTTCTTCCAAATCCTGTATAATATCGTCGATATTTTCGGTACCGATGGACAGGCGGATGGTATTCGGCTTAATTCCCTGCTCCAGCAGCTCTACCTCGTTCAGCTGGGAATGTGTGGTGGAAGCCGGATGGATGACCAGTGACTTCACGTCCGCCACATTGGCCAACAGTGAAAACAGCTCCAGATTATCTATGAAATCCTTGGCTTTCTTATCGTCACCCTTGATTTCAAAAGTGAAGATAGAACCTCCGCCATTGGGGAAATATCTCCGATACAACTCCTGCTGCAGGGGATCCTGGCTTACCGACGGGTGATGGATTTCCTCAACCAACGGATGTTTGCTCAGATAGTCCACCACCTTCAAAGTATTCTCCACATGACGTTCTACCCGAAGCGATAAGGTCTCAAGTCCCTGAAGAAAGAGGAATGCATGGAAGGGTGACAAAGTAGCTCCCGTATCACGGAGTAAGATCGCTCTTATTTTTGTCACGAAAGCTGCAGGACCTGCTGCTTTTACAAAACTGACGCCATGATAGCTCGGATTTGGCTCCACCAGAGAGGGGAATTTCCCTGATGCTTCCCAATCAAAATTTCCACTATCCACAATCACACCACCCAGAGAGGTTCCGTGGCCTCCGATAAACTTAGTGGCAGAATGCACCACGATATCGGCACCATATTCGATGGGACGAACCAGATAAGGAGTGGCAAACGTATTGTCAATCACCAACGGAATATTATGTGCATGAGCAATCCGAGCTATGGCTTCGATATCCACCACCTCAGATCTTGGATTTCCCAATGTCTCGATAAATACAGCCTTGGTATTCTCCTGGATTGCACCTTCCACTGCCTTATCATCAAAGATATCCACAAATGTGGTGGTGATTCCGTATTCCGGGAGAGTGTGCTCCAGAAGGTTATAGGTACCGCCGTAGATATTATTAGCCGATACAATATGGTCACCACCGTGTGCCAGGTTCTGGAAGGTATAGGTTACCGCCGCCGCTCCTGAAGCTACCGCCAGCGCTGCCACTCCGCCTTCTAGGGCCGCTATTCTCTGTTCAAACACATCCTCTGTGGGGTTTGTAAGACGCCCGTAGATATTTCCGGCATCCGTTAGTCCAAACCGCGCTGCAGCATGGTCGCAGTTGTCAAATACATAGGAGGAGGAAGCATAAATTGGCACTGCCCTCGCCCCTGTAACCGGGTCTGGACTCTCCTGACCCACATGTAGCTGTAATGTTTCAAATTTAAGTTTTCTATCTTTTCTGGTGATTTTTTCGCTCATAACTTATATCCTCCTCGTCGTATCCTTTTAATACCGCTTTTGCTTAGTTTTCGAAAAGCGGTGTAGAATAATATCGGTCTCCGCTGTCAGGAAGGATCACTACGATATTCTTTCCTTTATTCTCAGGTCTCTTTGCCACTTCAATCGCTGCCTTCAATGCTGCTCCTGAGGATATTCCCACCAGGATTCCTTCCGCATGGGCAAATTCCTTGGATAAGTCAAATGCATCCTCATTTTCCACGGTAAGAACTTCGTCGTAGATCTTGGTATTCAATACTTCCGGCACAAATCCAGCTCCAATTCCCTGAATCTTATGAGGTCCGCTGACTCCCTGTGTCAAGACTGGGGAAGCTGCCGGCTCCACTCCAACCACCTTAATGTTCGGATTCTGACTCTTCAGATATTCTCCTGTTCCGGTAATTGTTCCACCGGTACCAATGCTGGCCACTAAGATATCCACATTCCCCTCTGTATCATTCCAGATCTCCGGTCCTGTGGTCTCCTTGTGTGTTTTAGGATTTGCAGGATTGTCAAACTGTCCTGGGATATAGCTGTTCGGAACCTCTTTTGACAATTCCTCCGCTTTGGCGATGGCTCCCTTCATACCTTTGGCACCATCTGTCAGGACTATTTCAGCCCCATAGGCCTTTAAGATATTCCTTCTCTCCACACTCATGGTCTCAGGCATGGTCAGAATCAATTTGTAGCCCTTGGCTGCCGCTATGGATGCCAGGCCGATTCCTGTATTTCCTGATGTAGGTTCAATAATGGTGGAATCTGCTTTTAAAGCTCCACTCTTTTCGGCATCTTCAATCATGCTTTTCGCAATTCGGTCTTTTACACTTCCAGCCGGATTCAGATACTCCAGTTTTACCAACAGGCTGGCTTCCAGGCCAAGTTTTTTTCCAAGATTCTCCGCTTCCATCAAAGGTGTTTTACCAATCAGTTCCACTGCGTTCTTATAAATATTCTTTGCCATAATCTTGCCCTCTTTTCTTTATTTTTATATTTTTCGATCTTAATTAAGTACTATTGTCTCATCTTAGATGTATTGCTAAATCATTATCTCAAATGTTTATCTATTCACTTTTTCCTCTGCTATTATACACCAGTTTGGCAGGCCGCCGCAACATCGCATTCGCTCATACAGTTTCATTTGTAAATCATTATGACTATTTCGCTTATTTCTTATCATAAAACCTGCCTCCTATCATTTAATCTATTTCCTATCGGTTATATAGGAATTATATGCTAACACTTTTAAAATGTCAATAACTATTTCCAAATATTATGAAATTTTTTTAATCAAAATGATTTTGTAGATATTTTAACGCCCGATTAGACAAAATGATATATCGTATATTATAATAGATGCAGGGGCAAAAGTTCTTGCCTCCTGATACCTGCGGATTGTTACGCATTTCTTGGTATCCCATAATATGGAGTATATAAGGTCTTACATGAAAAGGAGTGACAGATATGTTTTTTTTATCAAGTGCTGAATGGTCGGTGCGTAATGTAATCATCCGCATGCTCGTTTCGCTGGTGCTAGGTTGTATCATAGGACTTGACCGGGGAATCAAGCGCCGGGTTGCCGGCACCAAGACCAATACCGTAGTCTGCCTGGGTTCCACCCTGGTCATGCTCACAGCTCAATATATGGAAGTGATGTTTCCGGGTATGGCCGATATGTCCCGTATGGCCGCTCAGGTCATCAGTGGTGTGGGTTTCCTAGGCGTTGGAACCATCATCATCTCCGGCCATCAGGTACGGGGCCTCACCACTGCCGCCAGCCTGTGGACCTGCGCCTGCATCGGCCTTGCAGTAGGTATCGGTTTTATCGATGGGGCCGTAATCATCTGCGCACTAATGCTGTTTGCCCTCCATGTCCTTCCACATGTGGAACGTTTGGCATACCGGCGCACCAGATACTTTACCCTCTATCTGGAAGTGAACAATAACAAGGCAGTCCTTCCAATCATCACCTATTTAAAACAAGAAGGGATTAAAATCGAGAATTTCGATATCCTGAAAGGAAAAGAGAAGGGTGATCCCTCATCGGTTCTGATCAACTTACATGTCCGTGATCTGAATAAGATTGATACCTATATCGACGAGATGGAACAATTGGAAGGGGTAACTGCGGTGGAAAACCTATATGAATGATCAGATGGGGTTTGTAATTAGAAGAATAAGGACTGCTGTGGTAATTCTGCAGCAGTCCTTATCCATTCATCTCTATATCATATTTTTCAAATTTTCAGTCTGAGTCTTAATCACTTCAACTTCATCGTCCGTCAGTTTTTCCGGCTTTTTAAACCTTACAGCCTTTTGAACCGCAGCGATTTGGCTCTTAATTTCCCGTTTCTTATCCTTATCCAATGTTTTTTTGTTATCAGATAAGAATTGCTGGGCATTTATCATCTGTTTCTGCGCCTCTCCCAGAATATCCAACTGCTCCATCTTGTGGGAATCTTCCGATTCATTGGAAGCCGCGTCCCTTATGGCCTTTTGTATCTCATCTTCTGACAGATTGGAACTGGCCGTAATGGTGATACTCTGCTCCTTTCCGGTTCCCAGATCCTTGGCAGACACATTTACGATACCATTGGCATCTATATCAAAGGTTACCTCGATCTGAGGAACCCCTGCAGGCGCCCGCTTGATACCATTGAGACGGAAGTTTCCCAGAAGGGTATTATCTTTTGCGAACTGCCGCTCTCCTTGTAAAACTTTGATTTCCACAGAAGTCTGGAAATTGCCTGCTGTCGAAAACACCTGGCTGTGCCTGTTCGGGATGGTTGTGTTCCGATCTATGATTTTAGTGGCCACCCCGCCCACGGTTTCAATGGACAAGGATAGTGGCGTCACATCCATGAGAATCAATTCCAAAGCATTTCCGATAGAAAGCTCACCACTTAGCTTTGCGCCCTGTATGGCCGCACCCAAGGCCACGCATTCATCTGGATTCAGGTTTTTGGAAGGCATTTTCCCAGTCATCTGGCTCACCTTCTCGTGCACCGCCGGAATACGTGTGGAGCCGCCCACCAGCAACACCATACCAAGCTGAGAAGTGGCGACACCCGCGTCATCTAAAACCTTCCTCACGGGCCCTTCGGTACGCTCCACCAGATCCTTTGTCAGGCTGTCGAAAGTAGCCCGGGAAATCTCCATCTCCAGATGCTTGGGCTCCCCTTTCACCGTCGTGATAAATGGCAGGTTGATGCTGGCCAAACTTTGGGCCGACAGATTCTTCTTGGCCTCTTCCGCCGCTTCCCGGACACGTTGCATGGCCACACTGTCCTTGATTAAATTGACTTTTTCTTGCTTTTTATACTGCTCTACGATATAATCCGCCAGCCGTACATCAAAATCATCACCGCCCAGATGATTGTCTCCAGCGGTGGCCAGAACCTCTATCAGATTATCGCCGATCTCAATTAGGGAGACATCGAAGGTACCGCCTCCCAGGTCATACACCATAATTTTCTGAGCCTGTCCGTGGTCCAGACCATAGGCCAATGCCGCAGACGTCGGCTCATTGATAATCCGCAGTACATCTAAGCCCGCGATTCTGCCCGCATCCTTTGTGGCCTGACGCTGTGCATCATTGAAATATGCAGGCACGGTAATCACGGCCTCGTTAACACTCTCTCCCAGATAACTTTCGGCATCCTTTTTCATTTTCATCAAGATAAATGCAGAGATTTCCTGGGGAGAATAATTCTTCCGGTCAATCTTCACACGATAATTGGTTCCAATTTCCCTTTTGATAGAAGAGATTGTCCGATCCACATTGGTGGCGGCCTGTCGTCTTGCAACGGCCCCTGTCAGTCTCTCACCATTTTTAGAAAATGCAACCACCGATGGCGTGGTCCGTTCGCCTTCCGCATTGGGTATGATCACCGGTTCCCCGCCTTCCATGACAGCCACACAGCTATTAGTCGTACCCAAATCAATTCCTATTACTTTTCCCATTAATATGTCCTCCGTAACTAGTCTGCACCATCTCGTCCCCACATTCAACAACCGATGTCTTAATTACTTAAAAATTCCTCAAACTTCTCAATCTTTTCCTGACTGCCCAGCAGCACAATCACATCATCCTTTCGAAATACCAGATTGGGAGTGATCTCGGTGATAATCTCATATTCCCTTTCCAAAGCAATGATATTCAGTCCAAAATTCTTCCTGATATCCGCCTCAGATACCGACTGGCCATCCAGCGCTTCCGAAAGAGAGAGCTCCGAAATATTGATATCTCCCTTCAATTCAAAATAATTCATAAGCCGCTCTGATACCAGTCTATGTGCCAGACGTATCGCCATATCCCGCTCCGGATATACCACCTCAGCACCAATCTTTTCAAGAACCTTTCCCTGGTCTGCCGTGCTGGCCTTAGATATCACTCTGGGAACTCCCAGCTCAATTACATTTAAAGTGGTAAGGATGCTGGTATCAACGGTTGCGCCGATGCAGACAACGACCACATCACAATTCTGGATCCCCGTATCCTCTAAAGTGCTTCGATCCACCTTGTGTACCACAAATGCGTTTTCTGTATAGTTCCGCATCTCCTTCACACGTTCTTCGTCATAATCAATGACCAGGATCTCCTTGCCTGCCTCCGCCAGTGATAAAGCCAAAGCTAAGCCAAATCTGCCCAAACCTATGATTCCATAAGATTTGTCCACAGGCTTCTTCATTCTAAACTTCACTGCATTTTCCTCCATTTATTCTCTTTTTCAATCGGTCTAACATCATATCATCCCACAATTATATTGCCTTCCGGATACATAGCATTGCCTTCCGGCCTGAAAGTCCAAAGTGAAACTATGGTCAACGCCCCAAGTCTGCCGGTAAACATCATGCAGATTTCCAGTATCTTACTTGCATTGGATAGATCAGGCGTTATTCCGGTGGAAAGTCCGGTGGTGCTAAATGCCGAAATTATCTCAAACACCACATCAGATAACGGTATCCGGGGTTCGAAGATCGTCATTAAAAATACTCCTATGCCTACCACAATCACTCCCAGGGCAGCCACCACAGAGGCTTTATAGTAAGCATTTCTAGAAATCCGGTAATGAAATGCCGTGGCCGGCTTTTGTGAGGCTGCTTCTTTAATGGAATGAAGCAGCACAAAAACCGTACTTGTTTTAATACCGCCTCCGGTGGATCCGGGAGATGCACCGACAAACATCAGCAAACAGAGAACCAGCAATGCCGCATGGGTAAATCCACCCAGGCTATATGTTGCAAATCCTGCCGTCCTGGAGGTAATACTCTGAAAGAGCGCCCCCAACCAGCTAATGCCCGGCTGGGTCAATTTCAACAACAGGGTACCTCCTACGGTAAGACCTAAGGTCACAGTAATAACTACCTTGGAATGAAGCTGAAGTTTCCTCCATCTTCTATTTTTCCGTATATCCTGGATCACAAGAAAACCAATTCCTCCACAGAGTATTAAGCCCGCTGTGCTCAGGTTCAATAACACATCCTTTTGATAGGGAATCAGATTCACCATGCCCCCTATGATATCAAACCCTGCATTGTTAAAGGTTGCAATGGAGTGAAAAATACTCATTCCTATGGCCCTGGGCAATGGATAATCACCAGAAAAAACAATGAAATTCAATATTACGCCCACGCTTTCAAAGCACAAGGTGGTTAACAGGATGCTTCTCACCAGACCTACCATACCCTTTCCAGAATTCAAATTCATGGACTCCCGGATAATCAGCCTGCCCTTTAAATCGATCTTCTTTCTCATGGCGAGTATGAATCCCACACCTACTGAGGTCACACCCAGACCTCCAATCTGAATCAGTAAAGCCACGATCATCTGGCCAAATGGCGTATATACCGTATACGTATCCACGACCACCAACCCCGTCACACATACCGCGCTGGTAGCTGTGAACAGAGCATCCACAAACCTTAGAGTTTGTCCGTCTCTCACCGAAATCGGTAACATCAATATGCACGCTCCGGTCAAAATTACCGTAGCAAATCCCAATGTAATAATTCTGGCCGGTGAAAGCTTTCTAAATAATTTCATGATATTTAGCCTGCCTTTTTCTTAATCTTCAGACTATTATAGCAACCCACTCCTCTATTGTCTATGGGAGAGGAAAATAAAAGAACCGAATCGCACATAAACTCTTCCTTTTGCACGAATCCTGTTCTTTTATTTTTCCATTTTAATTGATTTTTATTGATTGCCCGTCTATTTTCTCGATTGAATTAAGGCTTCCACTTCTTCTTTTGAAGGCATCACCCGCAACGCGCCCTTTTTAGTGGTTATCAAAGAGGCTGCGCCATTGGCGAAGGTCAGCATCTCTGTTAAGTTTTCTTCGGTTAAGCCTTCCAGCCCATGTTCGGCCACATAATGGAGGATGCAGCCCCCGAATGTATCGCCTGCGCCTGTGGTTTCTATGGTGTTCTCCTGTAAAAATGGAGCCACTTCCACCATCAAATCCTCATAGTAAGCACGGCTTCCCGCCTTGCCCATGGATACCAGAATCAGTTTTATATCATATCTGCTGCGGATCCAGTTTACACCCGCAGTGAAATCTTCCTCTCCCGTCAACCACTGAATCTCATTATCCGAAATCTTGAGAATCTGGCAGTGATTCAGTCCATAGAGGACCTGTTCCTTAGCATCCTCCAGGGAATTCCACAGTGGAGGGCGGAGGTTGGGATCCAGAGAAAGAATGGCACCGGATTCTTCCGCGATTCTTATGGCCTTCTTGGTGGCCTCACGAACACCTTCATGGGTCATGGACAGCGTTCCATAATGAAGGATCTTGCTGCTTCGGATTAACTCTTCAGGAACCTCTTCTTTGGTAAGCATCATGTCAGCACCGGGATTCCGGTAGAAAGAGAAATCACGGTCCCCATCGGGATATGTATGAACCAGGGCCAGGGTGGTATGTATCTCATCATCCATCTTCAGATAATCGGAGTTGATCCCTACTTCCTCAAGGGTATCTTTTAACTGCTTTCCGAAGAAATCATTGCCCACTTTTCCAACAAATGCAGTTTTATGTCCCAATTTCGTCAACATGGCAAGCACATTACAGGGGGCTCCTCCAGGGTTGGCCTCAAACATGGGATTTCCTTGTCCGCTGGTTCCATTTTCGGTAAAATCAATCAGTAATTCTCCCAAAGCTGTTACATCATATGTCTTCATAAGTACCCTCCATCAACTGATTATAATGTTTGAAAAGCGTGTATTTATTATTAATTTTGCCTATATCACTGATTTATTTTACCATACTTCTATTTTAATCTCAATCCAACATATTATCTTATTTAGAACCATCATCTCCCTGGCCTTAACTTTAGATACCACAATACTTCTAAACTAAAATTTAACACCTAGCTTAACACTCTTCACAGGATTTTGTTCAATCCCCATATATGCCTCAGCGGCTTCACTTAAAGGGACTATGGGATCCACGATATTTTCACAGCTTATCATCCCTTTAGAAAGCATTTCCCAACAAGTGTCACAGATGCGATTGAAGTCCCACCTTGGATATTCTCTATTGGGTTCACTGCACGCTCTGGATATCAGAATATTAGGCTGATTAAAATGCGCCTCTCTTCCAAGGTTAAGCCCTGATATACACTCATGATACCATCCCACTACCGCCACGTTTCCATTATAGGCAACACCTCGGATCGCCTGTTGAAGGGCATGGTAATTGCCGCTTGTTTCCAGGATGACGTCAGCACCTCTTTTACCGGTTGCTTCTTTGATCTCCAGACCCACATCCACATTTGATGAATCCAGGGCGATGTCTGCTCCATTTTCAAGTGCGGCATCCCTCCTCTTCTCAATGGGATCACATACAATTACTTTTGACGCGCCCGCAAGCCTGGCCATCTGTGCTGCGATTAAACCAATTGCTCCAAGCCCGATAACTGCCACATTATCCCCCATACGAACCTGACTATCACGAATCCCTCCGAGGGCAAACTGGGCCGGATCGTAACAAACTGCCTCCTGCCATTTCATCCTTTTTGGCATAAGAAGAGCTTCTTCCGGCTTCATCGTATGGGTGCTTTTGATAGGACCATAACCCGCTACCCTTGTCCCAACAGAGATGGTATCAACCTGACTTCCAACTTCCGATACCGTTCCTACCCACATATTCCCCGGACGCATAAAGTATGGCTTCTCTTTCGCCTCCTGGCTTTTTCTAAACAACTGATATTCCTCATCAAAGACATGATCCAGAAATGGGTCCTGTCCTCTAAAATGTGTGAATTCCGTGCCATGCTTTGCTGCCGCATACTCTACAATCACCCTGATTTCATCTTCCTTTAAAGGGGCATCCTCATATGCTCTTAAGAATGCCACTCTTGGTTCTGTTGACACTACCTCTTTTAATCCCATTGGTTTTTCCTCCACATTTTCTAGATTTCAACAGCGATTCCATCTGCCTGAGATGATTTCACCACGCCACTTACCATCCTGATCCCTTGATACCCGTCTTCCACAGTCGCAAATGGCTTGGCTTTTCCCATCAGCACTTCCATGAAATATGCGTCCTCGGAATAGGTCACATCTACTTCGGTTTCGACGATCTCTGACTCCGGCTTCTCTTTTTGAGTATAGGTAAACACTCCGTGGTTATGATCCGTAAAATCGGCTATCGTATTTTCACAAATGATTCGAAATCTCGCATTCCACTGCTCCTTCACCGCGCAGTTAGAACCTGTAATACTGCCAAGAGATCCATTTTCAAAGCGGATATTTGCAACACTTGTATCCTCTATGGTATATCCCTCCACATCCTGATGGCACTGATTCGCCACGTACCCGTTCACTTCCCTGGCATTCCCCATCAAATACAATGCCATATCATACAAATGAATGACCTGCTCAAACACCTGCCCGCCACACTTTTCGGCATCCCTCCACCATGGGGAATGGAGACTGTTACACTCATAGCTGGCTGAATACAAGGTCGGTTTTCCTGTTACTCCCAGATCCATCAGATCTTTGAATCGGCGGACAGCTCCACCAAACCGCATCTGATATCCCACCTGGGTATATATGTTATTTTCCCTGGCCGCCTCTGCCATAGAACGTGCCCGTTCCTCACTTATGGCGATCGGTTTTTCAATAAAGATATGTATGCCCTTCTTGGCCGCAGCCTCGAACTGGCCATTATGTGCAAATGGGGGCAGACAGATATACACTACATCTAAATCGGCTGTTTCTATCATGGTATATGCATCCTCATATACCTTACACTCTATGTTTTCTTCCTGAACAAAACGTTCTGCATCATCCGCAGGTTGGGAACATACGGCCACCAGCCGGGCACAGTCCATATTTAAAATATTTTTTCCATGTC
>DVNN01000079.1 GCA_018714325.1 Candidatus Pelethocola excrementipullorum | reverse complement strand
AGAATGAGTATCAGGTTATATGGGAAAGGCAAGGCCTTTGGCCCCGGAATTGCGGATCTGCTGCATAAGGTGGATGAATTTGGATCTCTGCAAAAGGCTGCGTCATCCATGAATATGGCCTATAGTAAGGCTTGGAAGATGATTAAGGAAATGGAAGAACAGTGGGGGTTCGCGTTGACGGAGCGAGAGGCTGGCGGCAGGGATGGAGGCGGCTCCAGGCTGACAGGAAGAGCAAAGCTCCTACTCCATCAATACGATGGATTTATAGATGCGGCAGAAGGGGAGATGATGAAGTTGTTTGAAAGCTATTTTTCTGTTGAATGGCTGGACAAATTAAGCAGGCTTGAGGAAGTATAGGCAGGATGAATATAACAGATAGTTCTTTAGAATAAAGATGGAGGAAATTAAATTGGAACAGGAACCTATCGTATTTTGTAAGGGTGGAGGATGCACGGCGAAACTGGGTCCGGGAGCATTGAGTAGCGTGCTCAGTAAGATTCCAAAGACCGAAGATCCTAATTTGTTGATCGGCTATGACAGCTCCGACGATGCGGCCGTGTATAAGCTGACGGACGAGATTGCAATCGTGCAGACTTTGGATTTCTTTCCGCCCATGGTGGAGGATCCCTATATCTTTGGGCAAATCGCGGCGGCTAACGCATTGAGTGATGTATATGCTATGGGAGGAGAGGTGAAGACGGCATTAAATATCGTTTGTTTTCCTGAGCGCATGGATTTAAATATCCTGGGACAGATTCTTCAGGGGGGTAGTGAGAAAGTAAAAGAAGCCGGGGGAGTGCTGGCAGGAGGCCATTCCATAGCCGATGACAGTGTGAAATATGGGCTTTCTGTGTGCGGAATCATTCACCCGGATCAGATATATGCCAATAATACCTGTCAGGAAGGGGATGCTCTTTTGCTGACAAAGCCGCTGGGTGTGGGAATTGTCTGCACGGCACAGCGGGTCGGCGCGGCTTCTTTGGAGGCTATGGATCAGGCAGTGAAATCCATGAGCACATTGAATCGCTATGCCTCGGAGATCATAAGAAAATACAGAGTCCATGCCTGTACCGATGTGACCGGATTTGGTTTTTTGGGACATCTGTGTGAGATGCTGGAAGATGATTATACTGCGGTGGTGGATAAGGGCAGGATTCCTTATATTCCGGAATGCCCGGATTACGTGGAGGAGTTTTATCTGACGGCGGCGGCCCAGAGAAACAGAAATCATGTTCAGGATAAGGTGGAGTTTATAGACTGCTCCTTCGCCGTGGAAGAGATTCTCTATGATGCCCAGACCTCCGGTGGACTTCTGGTCAGCATGAGCCAGGAGGATGCCCTCAAGGCATTGGAGGAACTGAAAGAGCTGGGATTACCTTGTGATATCGTCGGACGGGTGGAAAAGCGGCAGGAGAAAACCGTCATCGTTTGTTAAGTTAAGAGTTAGAATAGAATATCTTTAAGAGAAGGGAAGTCCATATGATAACATTAGATGCAAGAGGAAAAGTATGCCCGTTGCCTGTGATTGAAGCCAAGAAGGCTTTGGAGGCGGCTCCGGCAGGAGAAATTGTAGCAGTTACCGTAGACAACGAGATAGCGGTACAAAATCTACAGAAAATGGCGGCCCATAAAGGACTGACTTCAGAAGCCAGACAGGAAGGGGATCAGGAATTCACGGTGGAAATCAAAGTTTCCGGAAGTGAAAGTCAGAATAAGGGCCAGGAAGGCCAAACTATAGCAAAATCAAATCAGGAGGATTCAGTATCCCTGGTGGAAGGCAGAAGAACAGGCATGGTGGTGGTATTGGCTTCCCGATGCATGGGGAGTGGAGAAGAAAAACTGGGAAAGACATTGATGAAAGGTTTCGTCTATGCGCTGACCCAGCAGGATGTGCTGCCCGAGACTGTCCTGTTGTATAACAGCGGTGCCTATCTGTCCTGCAAAGACTCGGATTCTCTGGAAGACTTACTTCTCCTGGAATCCCGGGGCGTGGAGATACTAACCTGCGGAACATGTCTGAATTACTACGAGTTAAGTGAAAAGTTGGGGGTTGGTACCGCCACAAACATGTATGAGATTGTTGAGAAACAGACTGGTGCATCACTTATCATCCGTCCTTAAAGGAGGATAAAAGATGAAAGGGAAAGATAAGCTAATCATAGTACGGGGCGGGGGTGATATCGCCACCGGCACCATCTACAAATTATGGAGAAGTGGGTACCCTGTGCTGGTTTTGGAGATATCCAATCCTTCTGCAATCCGCAGAAATATAGCCTTATCGGAAGCTATTTACGATGGAGAATCCAGGGTTGAGGATTTAACCTGCAAAAAGGTGGAGCATTTGGAAGAGGCCTGGGAAGTAATCCGACATGGGGAGGTTCCGATGATGGTGGATTCAGAATGTAGAATATTGGAAGAAATCAGGCCTTTTGCGTTGGTGGATGCCATCCTGGCGAAGAAAAATATGGGAACGAAGAAAGACATGGCCGATATCACCATAGCGTTAGGGCCTGGATTCACCGCTGGTGTGGATGTGGATTTGGTCGTGGAGACCATGAGAGGTCACAAGCTGGGACGGGTGATAGAACGTGGAGAAGCCATAGCCAATACCGGGATACCCGGCATCATAGAGGGATATGGGAAGGAACGGGTGGTACATGCACCAACATCCGGAGTACTGCACAGTGACCATAGGATTGGGGATATCGTAACGAAAGGCGAGGAGTTGGCGGTGATCACACAGGAAGATGGAAGCCGGGTTTCCGTATCTGCCACCTTAAGCGGACTATTGCGGGGACTGATCCGAAATCATTTTCCGGTGACCCAAGGCTTTAAGATTGCTGACATTGATCCAAGAGAGAGTGAATATGAAAACTGTTTCACAATCTCAGATAAGGCCAGATGTATAGCCGGAGGGGTCTTGGAAGGGATTTTATATCTCGACAGATGATGGAGAAGGAGGATTACGATGATTTATCTGGACAGTGCGGCTACAAGTTATTACCGTCCCCCTCAGGTAGCGGATGCGGTGGCGGATGCAATCCGCCACATGGGAAATAGCTCCAGGGGAACTTATGAGGCGGCCTTAAATACCTCTCGTGTGATATATCAGACACGTTGCCTTCTGGACGAACTATTTCATGGGGACGGACCGGAACAGATAGCGTTTACGATGAATTCCACCGAGAGCCTGAACATGGCGATCAAAGGGCTGCTATCACCAGGAGATGTGGCGATAACCACCGTTTTGGAGCATAACAGTGTGTTGAGGCCCCTCTATGAGATGGAAGCGTTGGGGGTGGAGCTGAAGGTGATAGACTGTGATGCAGACGGCGTTCTGGATTATGAATCCATGAAGGATGCCATAACCCAGGGGGCTGACATGGTGGTCTGCACCCATGCCTCCAACCTGACGGGGAATCTGACTGATATCCGGCGGATTGGCGGATGGTGCAGGGAACGGGATGTGCTATTCTTGGTTGACGCTTCTCAGACAGCGGGAATCTTTCCCATAGATATGGAGAGAGATTGCATCGATGTTCTGTGTTTTACAGGACATAAGGGCCTGATGGGACCCCAGGGAACCGGCGGCCTCTGTGTGCGCAAAGGGGTGAACATCCGCCCTCTGCTAAGCGGGGGCAGCGGAATTAAAACCTATTCCAAGGCCCATCCTGTTGAGATGCCCACCGCTCTGGAGGCGGGGACCATGAACGGGCATGGAATCGCTGGACTTAGAGCGGCCCTTCTCTATCTGAAGGAGGAAGGGGCAGAACAGCTGAGGCAAAAGGAGCAGGACCTGGCCTGGGAATTCTATAGCAAGGTCAAAGAGATTCCAAATATCAGGATTTACGGCGATTTTTCCACCAAAGAAAGGGCTCCCATCGTCACGTTGAACCTGGGAGAGGAAGATTCCGGAATGGTCAGTGACTATCTGGCCATGGAATGTGAGATATTTACCAGAAGCGGAGGCCATTGTGCGCCCTTGTTACATCAGGTATTTAACACGGTGGAGCAGGGAAGTGTAAGATTTAGTTTTTCTCATTTTAATACAGAGGAAGACGTGGCAGCTGCGGTGGAAGGGCTGAGGAAATATGAGGAATGCTAAAATCTGGTCTTTTGTAGGCGCAGGGGGTAAGACCACCGGGATTTTTTGTCTGGCTGAATACCTGTTAAAACAAGGGCTCCGGGTTTTGGTGACGACGACCACACATATGGCCAAGCCGGAGAATCCGGCGTTTTTGCCTGGAGATTCCGAGGTTGAGATTGTGAAAAGACTGGAACAGGATAGATTTGTGATTGGAGGTGTTCCAATCTCCGACAAGAAGATAAAGGGAATATCCAAGGAAACCTTGATGGGGGTAAAGGAAGCGGCAGATGTCATCTTGATAGAAGCCGATGGGTCGGCCAGACTGCCCTTTAAGGTACCGGCAATGCATGAGCCGGTCATCGTTCCGGAAACGGATAGAATCCTAGTTACCATGGGATTGACAGCCCTTGGCAGACCGGTGGCTGAAGTCTGTCACAGAAAAGAGATCTTCTGTGAATTGACAGGGAGGGAGCAGAATAGCCTTCTGGATGAGAATGGAATGGCAGAGGGTATCTATAGAGGGTATCTGCTGAGGTTGTGGAAGGAATACCCGGGGGCCGCTATCACCGTGGTATTGAATCAGGCAGATGGGGATAAAGCCAAGGCGGCTGGCAGCAGGGTGAAACATAGACTTTCAGAGCTGGTTGTACAGAACAAGGATGATCTGTATGTCAATTGGAATGTCACAATTCTGTCTTGGAAGCAGTTGATGGAAGATGGGGAGGACTTGGGTTGGATATTCACGTGATCATTTTAGCAGCAGGATTCTCCCGTAGATTCGGCGGGAATAAATTATTGGCTGAACTTGAGGGGAAGCCTCTCTACCTTCATGTAGTGGAGAAGTTGCTCGAACTTCAGATGCTTAGGCCGGAAATCCGTTCTCTTATGGTAGTCACCCAGCATCAGCCGATTGTGGACGAGATGGCAAGAAGAGGAATTCCTGTGTCATGGAATGACCATAGCGAGGATGGAATTTCTTCTTCCTTGCAGGTGGGGCTGGAATCTGTGACAGACCGGTTCCGGGAAAGGGATTGGGAAGGGAAGGAATCATATTTTTGTTTCTTTGTGGGAGACCAGCCTTATCTACAGAATACAACCGTAGAATCTTTTTTCGATGGATTCAGGGAGAGTGGAAAGGGAATCGGTTGTCTGAAGTGGGGAGCAAGGACAGGAAATCCCGTCATATTCTCTGGCAGATATCTGAATGAGCTGATGGGACTGAAGGGAGATAAGGGCGGAAAACAGGTCTTGCACAATCACGAAGAGGACGTTTATTATCACGAAGTCCTGGATTCTCAGGAGCTTTTTGATATTGATATACGGGAAAACCTGGGAAAAACAGGCGAAAATAAGGGATAATTGACCGCATGATAAAAAATTATTATTTTATGATAAAAAGTTATTGACAAATGTCGAAAGATGGTGCATAATATGATTGTAAAGTCATTTTGACAAAACTCCATAATCCATTTATTGATCCTAAGGGAGCAGATCATCCATCTGCTCCCTAGGTTTTTTTGTGGAAAAAACTAATAATCCGGCCAGGCTGTTCAGCAAGGTTTGGGAGGTGGAGGCGGTGGTGGTTTTTTAGGTAATTTAACCAGTATGATGTCGTCGCCTATCTGACAGATGCATTCCCAGGGAATGATAAAGTCTTTTTCCCTTCCGAGGAACCCACAGAATTTGCCGGGTCCGGGGATGATAAGAGCGATGATAACCCCGGTCTCAGGATTGAACTCCACGTCAATGGGACAGCCCAGGGATTTACAGTCGCATACATTGATGACTTCTTTTTGGCGCAGGTCAATAACACGCATGGCAGAAACCCCTTTTTTTCCAGTATATGTTGACATCAAAACTCTTAGACCTTATACTGAAGCTAGCATTCTGTAAAGTTAGAAAACTACATATGTACCTGGTTTTATTACCGTTTGGCAGCGTTGTGCAGACAACAGGTTCATAGGATGATTTTAATTTCATGGAATAAAAGCGTGGATTATAAGAAAGCGAGGAATTTGATAAAATGAGGTGTCCATTTTGCAATCAGGACAATACAAGAGTAGTGGATTCCCGTCCGGTAGAGGAGAGTAATACAATTCGCCGCCGCCGTATGTGCGATGCCTGCGGGAAGCGATTCACCACCTATGAGAAGGTGGATACCATACCTTTGATTGTTATTAAAAAGGATCAGAACCGGGAGCAG
>DVNN01000078.1 GCA_018714325.1 Candidatus Pelethocola excrementipullorum | reverse complement strand
TCGATAAACAAGAAATTGATTGGTCAAAGAGAGCCATGGGGGAGGGAAAAGATGAATTTATTTGAAAATAAGAAAAAGTGGAATTCTTTTAAGATGTTTCTGTATGTGTTGCCGTTCATTATTCTGGTTTTAGTTTTTGCCTATTATCCGTTATATGGATGGGTATATGCTTTTTTTGATTATAAACCGCCTAAGCCTTTTTCTATACAGGATTTTGTGGGCTTAAAATGGTTTAAGTCTATGGTAGACAGTCCTGTTAAGGTCAATCAGCTTCTACAGGTATTGAAAAATACTTTTGCAATGAGTGGCATTACTTTGGCCACATCCTGGCTGCCGATGATTTTTGCTGTATTTATGAATGAACTACGCTGTGTACCTTTTCGTAAATTCGTACAGACGGTCACCACGCTTCCAAACTTTATCAGCTGGGTATTGGTATATTCAGTAGCGTATAGTTTGTTTAATAGTACAGGTATGGCAAATACATTGCTGCAATCATTGGGGATTACAACGGAGCCAATTCTCTTTTTGCAATCTTCTGAGCATGTATGGCTGACGATGTGGTTATGGCTTACTTGGAAGAATCTGGGCTGGTCAGCAATTATGTATATTGCGGCAATTTCCGGCATTGATGATGAATTGTATCAGGCAGCGAAGGTGGATGGATCCTCTCGCATGCAGCGGATATGGTACATCACAATTCCGAGTCTTCTTCCTACCTTTTTTGTGTTATTTATGCTTAATATTGCTAATTTTCTTTCTAACGGAATGGAGCAGTACTATGTTTTTCAGAATGCATTCAACAAAGAAACTATCCAGGTACTGGATCTCTATGTATACAATACGGCCATGGGAAGCGGAAGTTATTCCATATCGGTTGTAATCAGTATGTTAAAAAGTATCATTAGCCTGGTTCTACTATTTTTTGCAAATGGGATGTCTAAGTTAATTAGGAAAGAGAGTTTCTTATAAACAGGGAAAGAGAGGAGGAGAAAAGTAAATGAATAAGCGTATAACTACAAAAATGCAGCATAGCCTTGGAGATAATGTACTAGCTGTGGTCTGTTATATTATATTTGCCCTGTGTGCTCTTGTCTGCATCTATCCATTTTATTACATATTTATTAACACCATCAGTGCTAATGACCTAAGCGCAAAGGGGACAATTCTATTTTGGCCTAAGGGGATTCACATACACAATTATGTTAATGCTCTAAAAATAGATGGATTATTTCAGGCCACAAAAATTTCTGTTTTGAGAACAGTTATTGGTACGTTAGCAACTGTGGGGGCATCCGCCTATTTAGGATTTATGTTTACTCAGGAAAATATGTGGCACCGAAAATTATGGTACAGAATGGTAGTGGCCACCATGTATTTCAATGCTGGAATTATTCCCTGGTATCTGACCATGAAAAACCTGAATCTTACTAATAATTTTTGGGCGTATATTTTACCTGTTATTATTTCTCCATTTTACATTATCTTGACTAAGACATTTGTTGAGTCAGTTCCTAAAGAGTTGCAGGAGGCAGCTGAAATTGATGGAGCCGGTATCATGAAGATATTCTTTCGCGTCATGTTGCCGATTATTAAACCAATCATGGCAACGGTAGCTATTTTTTCCGCAGTCAATCAGTGGAATGCATTTCAGGATACACTGCTCTTGGTGACGGATAATAAGTTATACCCACTTCAGTTTATACTTTATCAATATTTGAATCAGGCAAGTTCACTTTCTTCCCTTGCCAATACAAATAATAGTGCATCTTTAGCTGCTGCAGTTGCGACGAAACAGACACCCACCAGCGTGCGGATGACTGTTACTATCATTGTAGTGATACCAATTATACTGGTATATCCGATATTCCAGAGATATTTTGTGAAGGGAATTATGGTTGGTGCAGTAAAAGGATAGTCAATTATAAAGTTAATAACAGGGAATGGTTCTCTGTTATATATAAAAAATTAAAGGAGGGTTTTACATGAAAAAGAAACGAGTTATATCACTATTACTTGTAGCAACATTTTTGACAACTACCTTGCTGACTGGTTGTGGAGACGGGGATACTAAGACTACAGGAGGGAATGCTGGATCCAAAAGCACAGTAGAAGGAGGTACAGCTTCTCAGGTATCTCATGATACGGAACTGACGCTGGAAATTTATGATAAGGCTGCCAATTTTCAGGGGGAACAGACGGGGTGGTATGGTAAGATTCTAAAGGATAAGTTTAATATTAAGCTGAACATTATTGCACCACAGGTGTCCGGAGATGCGAATTCCCTGTATCAAACCCGAAGTGCAGCTGGAAATTTGGGAGATCTTGTTATCATCGATAATTCCGAGATGCAAGACTGTCTGGATGCAGGTCTAATTATGGATATCGGAGATATCATCGGAGACTATGAGAACCTTAGTAAGTATAAAGAGCAGATTGATCTATTTAACAGTACAATGAAAGGTGTTGAGGAGGGGAGCACCTATGCGATTCCATGTAACATGAATTCCAATGGGCCGACAGCATTTGTTGGAGAAACCGTGAGCAGTGCACCAAGGGTTCCCTGGGATTACTATGAGGAACTTGGTTGCCCCGAAATGAAAGACACAGATGATTTGCTACAGGTTCTTTCCGATATGCAGGCTGCACACCCTACAAATGCCGATGGTGATAAGGCTTATGCAATCTCTCTCTGGAAAGACTGGGATAACGGATGCATGGAAAATGTACGTTTACTTACTCCGTGGTATGGACAAGAAGGCAAGGAATCTGTTCTTATAGGGAATGATAATACCATTATGCCATTGACGGATAGGACAGGTGCCTACTATAAAATGCTTCATTTCTTTTATCAAGCGAATCAGATGGGACTCATAGATCCTGACTCAGCTACCCAAGATTGGTCAACTGTCTGTGACAGTAAGATGAAAAAGAAGAGAGTGTACCTGTTCTGGTACAACTGGCAGAATGGTTTTTGGAATACACCAGATCATGGAGAAACCCGTGAAAATTACGTATATGCTCCAGTGGATGATTTGAATGTGTATCAGCTTTCAGACTCTTACTATGGAGATGGCCGTGTATGGGGCCTGGGGTCTCAGGTGGATGAAGAAAAGAAATCGAGAATCATGGAGTTTCTGGATTGGCTGTGTACGCCAGAGGGGCTTACCCTTCAGCACTCGGGTCAGGAAGATATTATCTATACGGTAAATGAGGACGGTAGCTATACCCTGACAAAAGATGGTGAAAACAGATTTACTGCAGACATCCAGATTCCCGATGAGTTAGGAGGAGGACTTTGGAACGATGGAAACAATCAGGTTAACCAGTGGATCGTGGGAAGTTTAGAAAAGAATCCAGATACAGGGGATTTCTATGATACAACTCTATGGAAATCTACCATAGAACGGAACCAAACTGCGACTACAAAAGAGTGGACAGAAAAATTTGGGGCTGTCAATGAAGTGGAATATATGAAGGAAAAAGGACAATTGGGCATAGTTCCAAATGTGAATATACCATTAGAAAGCGATAGCACTGATATTGCCCTAATTCGAAGCCAGTGTGGGGATATTGTAAAGGACAGTTCATGGCGTATGGTATTTGCTTCAAGTGATGTTGAGTTTGATAAGATGTGGGACGATATGTGTACACAACTAGATGGCCTCGGCTGGGATGATCTTGTGAAATTTGACACCCAAAAATATCAGGGGGTAATAGAAGCCAGAGAAGCAGCTGAATAAGAAAAACTGTGAATTGGGGCTGGCATACGGCCAGCTCCATTTTTTGTGGGATTAAATGAGATTAAACCACATGTGTTAAGAGTAGATGTTTGAGCTGCGGGGCATGGGCTGAATAAATAAAAGTAAACGAACAAAGAGGAAAGTCATGATAAAACTATATATTAATTGCAAAAAGAAAAAAGGGTATATCAATCCTGAGATTTACGGACATTTTAGTGAGCATCTGGGAAGATGCATTTATGAAGGGTTATATGTAGGAGAAGAATCGGAAGTTCCAAATGTGAAGGGAATGAGAAAAGATGTGGTAGCGGCCTTAAGGGAATTGAAGATCCCGGTACTTCGCTGGCCAGGAGGATGTTTTGCTGATGAGTATCATTGGAAGGATGGTATCGGTCCGAAAAAAGAGCGGAAAAAAATGATCAATACCAACTGGGGTGGCGTGATAGAAGATAATAGTTTTGGAACACATGAATTTTTTGAACTGTGTGAACAACTGGGATGTAAGGCCTATGTAAATGGGAATGTGGGCAGCGGTTCAGTACAGGAAATTAGCGAATGGGTGGAGTACATGACGTTGGACGGAACTTCCCCAATGGCAGATCAGAGAAAGAAAAATGGCAGAGAAAAACCTTGGAAAGTGGATTATTTCGGGGTTGGAAATGAGAATTGGGGTTGTGGTGGGAATATGACACCTGATTATTATGCACACCTCTACAGGAGATATCAGACTTTTGTTAGATGCTACGACAAAGACGCTCCGGTATTTAAGATTTGTGGAGGCGCCAATGGGGATGATTATGAATGGACAGAGGTAGTACTCCGGGAATGCCATCGAAGTCCTGCACCCCCGGAGGCCCATGGCTTTATGGACGGGCTCTCCGTTCATTATTATGTGGGTGTGGAAAAGGGTCTGCATAAAGGAAGTGCTACGGAGTTTGATCAGAAAGACTGGTTCTATACTCTGAATCGGGCCTTAAGGATGGAAGAGTTGATTTGTCGGCATGGTGCAATTATGGATCAATATGATCCTGAGAAGAAGATTGGCATGATTGTGGACGAATGGGGCTGTTGGCATGATGTAGAGCTGGGAACGAATCCGGGGTTTCTTTATCAGCAGAATACTATGAGGGATGCTCTGGTGGCAGGTATTACATTGAATATTTTCAATAGACATTGTGATCGGGTTAAGATGGCCTGTATTGCTCAGATAGTCAATGTGCTTCAGTCTGTTATTTTAACAGAAGGTGCGGATATGATTCTGACGCCTACCTATCATGTGTTTCATATGTATAGATATCACCAGGGAGCAGAGCTTGTAGAGAGTTATCTGGAGGGCGGAAAGCAAATCGGTCAGGATGACACTCAGAGTATATATAATGTGCAAGAGTCTGTATCGGAAGATTGTGAAGGAATTTTGACAATTACGTTGAATAACTTGGATCCCAATGACGATCAGGAGATAGAAATCATACTTCAGGAAAAAGAAAAAGGACAGGTGGTAGAAGCAAAGATTCTACATGGGGATATGAGATCTTATAATACCTTTGAAAAACCTGATCATGTAGCCGAGGAAGTATTTACCAATTATGAGATAAAAGATAGAGGATTAAAATTAGTCCTTCCGGCATGTAGCGTATTGTTATTAAGGATTAAATAAAAAAATGTTGGAGGTGTACACCAATGGAGCGACCCAAGGCACTGAGTAGAACGGTTGGGGAGATGATGAACGCAATTGTGGAGTGGGCAGAGAGAGATTCGTACATTCATGCTTTGATCCTTGCAGGTTCCTATGCCCGGGGTACCAATAAGGATACATCGGATATAGACCTGTGTATCATCACCACAAGAAAAGTGGGGATGGTTGAAAAGCCAGACTTTATGGAGGTATTCGGAAGAGTTCGGAAAAATCAGATCGAATATTATGGAGCCTGTACCTCGGTTAGAGCATGGTATGAAGAAGGACAAGAGGTTGAATTTGCCATGGTGGAACCATCCTGGATATCTGTTCCTCTCGATCGAGGGACAAGAAAAGTTTTGAATGATGGATACATTGTTTTGGTTGATAAAGAAGGTTATTTCACTAATTTGAATATAAGATGAGTAAAAATATGAAACAATACGATGGTGGTTGAATATCAGTGTAAGCGCTGAGCATTTGAGGGAACATGTTTTGGAGGACTATCGCCGGAAGTTTCTGGCGGAGGTCTTTTCGGAAGCGTTGAAAGGATTGTGGGAATATGGTAGAAATCAGGGAAACAAAAAATACGAATATAATGGTATATACTCGTGGAATTATAAAGGGAGAATATCCAGAGGGATTAGCACATAGCATACATCTAGCCTATAGCAAGGATGGAAAATATTATAAGGCTCTCAATAAGAATTATGGAATTCTGTTTGCGCCAGGAACCATTAGCAGCGAAGATACGATCCGTCCAAAAGGGATCAAAAATCCTTGGGTATTTAGCATGACACCGGGTCTATATGGAATTGTTGCCGTGAGCATCAATGAAGATGGGAGCGTAGATGATGAAATTTGTGGAAAAATACTGTTCTGGATGACGGAGGATTTTGTGGATTTTGGTGAGGCTGTTGCTGTGGATCTGGAAGGAACGTCCTGTGTAGAAAGGGTACAGTGTAGGTATGATGAAGTAGAAGAGATATACGAAATTCTATGGGAGGATATTAAGGGCAACTGTTTTCGGAATAAAACCAAAGATATCTGCAGTAGATGCAAGATGTTACCAGCAGAGCTAATTCGTGAAATTTCATGGCCGGATCCCATACGAGGACCACAGGGAGCGGAACTTGGAAGTGTGATAGCAATAAAGAGTAGTCTTGGTGATAAAGTCATACAGAATTGGAGTCAGTTACATAATATAGAGATTCAGTTGCCGGATTCTATAACGGTAAAATCAGAGTATGAGGTTGAGTCAGTACAGGCAACAGCTGTTTATTCTGATGGTTCTTCCGTTCTGAAGGAGGTTGCCTGGGATACGAAAATAATTGATTTTGGGAAGAAAGGGATATATGAGATTACCGGTACGGTACAAAATGTACAGTATAGATTCCCCCTTGCATGGGGCTATGGAGATCCGGTTATTTTTCCCTGGCAAAACAAGTATTATTTTATTGCCACCAATGATAATCTAAATGATATCGGTTTATATGTGAGGGAAGCAGAGAGCATGGAAGGCCTTTTTTCAGATAATATAACGGAACATCTAATCCTTGGTGAGGATGAAGAACGTGGATTGGTACAAACATTCTGGGCTCCGGAATTCCATGTCATAGGCGGTGAACTTTATATTCTATTTGCAGTGAGTGGAAAGGTGTGGGGGCCTCAGTGTCATCTTATGAAGCTGAAAAAAGGTGGCAGTATTCTGGATCCGGACAGTTGGGAAAGCCCGGTTAGAATCAAAAGACAGGACGGAAGTTGGCTTTCTGAGGATGGAATCACTTTGGATATGACGTATCTTAAGGCTGGCGTTCATTCCTATATGGTCTGGTCTTATCGTAGAAATATTGGAACGGAGGCAGATACTGGTTCCATGCTTTACATTGCTACGGTGGATGAGAAGATACCGTGGCAGCTTACCAGTGAGCCAGTACTTTTATCAAGGCCCTTATACGGTTGGGAGAATGTTAATAATACCATAAATAATGAGGGACCACATGGATTTGTGGTGGAGGATAACGTTTACCTTACCTTTTCAGGAGGTTCTGCTAATGCTTATACTTATGCTATGGGGTTGCTTACAGCAAAAACAGGAGCTAATCTATTAGAACCTTCGAACTGGAAAAAAAGAGGTACACCTATAGTGTCATACTATTCAGTAGAAGGAGAGTACGGCCCTGGACATAATTCTTTTTATATGGATGCAAGTGGAAACCTGATGATAGCCTACCACGCGGAGGATGCAATAGATCATAAACTTAGATGTGATGGTATTCGACGGGTACATTTTAATATTCAGGGACAGCCTATTTTTGACATGTCGCCTGAGAGGGATTTGGATCCAAAGCTTCGTGAGGTTAAGCTAAAGGTTTTAACGGCGGTGTAAAATAAAAATATAAGATAGTTCCTGTGCAGTTTGGATATTTGTAAGGAGATAAGATATGAGACTATGGTATGAGGAGCCTGCGAAAGTCTGGCATGAAGCTCTTCCGATTGGAAATGGAAGTCTGGGGGGCATGGTTTATGGTCATCCGGTTCACGAGATCATTCAGTTAAATGAGGAGAGTATCTGGAGTGGAGGGAGGATAAACCGACGAAATCCGGACGCACTCTTGAATTTTCCGAAAATCCGAAAACTATTGAGAAAGGGAAAGATTTCGGAAGCGGAGCAGCTGGCGTTATATGCCCTTTCGGGAACACCAAACTCACAGAGGGCCTACCAGACAGCGGGAGAGCTATATTTGAATTTTTATCATGTGGAGCCTGTTAGTAAATATCTACGAGAGTTGGATTTGGAGAAAGGCATTGTACGTGTTACCTATGAGACTGATGAAACTCGATATAGCAGGGAGATTTTCGCGTCTTTTCCGGACGGAGTCATTGTATTGCATCTGACCGCTGAAGGGAAAGAAAGAATTAATTTTGACTGTCGGCTGGATCGCTGTCATAACCGAACAGATGAGGTGTCGAGGGACGGGGGGAATAGCATTCAGTTTAAGGTGTGTTCCCAAGGAGGGATTTCATTTTGTGTCCGCCTTACATCAAGTGAATGTGACGGAAACATTAGAATAATTGGTGAGCATATGATTGTGGAGCAGGCATCGGAAATAACCTTGCTTTTATCTATTGCCACAAGCTATCGATATGAAAAATTCGAGGAAGCATGTAAATTGCGGATTCAAAAAGTAATTCATAAAGCTGGGGAGGAACTGAGGAAGAGCCATTTGGAGGATTTTCAAAAACTATTTGGGCGTGTGGCGTTGTCCTTTAAAGTGCCGGAGAGTAGGAAGATTGGAGAGATGCCCACAGACAAGCGCCTGGAGGCGGTAAAAAGAGGTGAGATAGATCCAAATCTTTTTGTCTTGTACTTCCAGTATGGAAGATATCTTCTGTTATCCTCCAGCAGGGAGGGTTCGCTTCCGGCGAACCTCCAGGGGTTATGGAATGAGAGTCTTAACCCACCCTGGGATAGCAAATATACCATCAATATAAACACTCAGATGAATTACTGGATTGCAGAAAGCGGAAACTTATCTGAGTGTCATCTTCCCTATTTTGTACATTTAAGAAAGGTGATGGAAGACGGGAAGAAAACTGCACGGGAGATGTATGGGTGCAGAGGATCCGTGGCACACCACAACACCGATATATATGGGGACACTGCTCCCCAGGATCACTGTGTCCCGGCTACTTATTGGGTGATGGGCGAGGCGTGGCTCGCTACTCATATCTGGGAGCATTACCAGTATACTCAAGATGTGGAATTTCTGGAGGCCAATTATGATCTTCTGGAGGAATGCGTTTTATTTTTCTATGATTTCCTGATTGAAGGCCCAGAGGGAAAGCTGGTCACTTCACCCTCAGTTTCGCCGGAAAATGCGTATATAACGAAAGATGGAACAAGAGGTTGTTTGTGCGAAGGTTCCACCATGGACAACGAAGTCTTGAGAGAGCTGTTTAGAGGTTACATAGGGGCCTCTCGTGTGTTGAATAAGAGTCCGGAGAAAGTTGAGAAGGCTGAGAATACGGTAAGAAGGTTACCAGATTTTAAAATCGGAAGATATGGACAATTACAAGAATGGCTGGAGGACTATGAAGAGGTAGAGCCAGGGCACCGCCATATTTCTCATCTGTATGGTGTGTATCCAGGAACCACATTTACTTGGCAGGATACACCCGAACTTATGCAGGCGGCCAGATGCGCTTTGGAACGCAGGCTAGCTTATGGGGGCGGCCATACAGGCTGGTCCAGAGCTTGGATCATAGGACTTTGGGCACGTTTTGGAGATGGTGAAAAAGCTTTTGAGAATTTACAGGCACTGCTGTCATTGGGAACCTTTCCAAATTTGATGGACAATCATCCTATGGGGGAGGGATTTGTGTTCCAGATTGACGGCAATCTGGGTGCTTCCGCTGCCATGGTTGAAATGTTGGTTCAAAGTCACAATGGTAGGATCATATTGCTTCCGGCACTTCCGGCTGCACTGGACACAGGCAGTGTGTCTGGCATCTGCCTTCGGGGAGGCTCTGAATTGTCAATGAAGTGGGAAAGGGGAAAAGTCACGGAATTAGAGATTTATTCGGGATATAATCAGATGGTCTGCCTTGTGGCAAATGGAGTGGAGAGCCAATTGAAATTGGAGGCTGGAAGTATTTATCATCACATATGGAACGAGGGTGAACCTGTTTAAATGTTTGACACCATTAATAAAAAAGGAGAATAGATATGAAGGAAACGATACGATCTACCATTAAGCCTGGTATTCAAATCCCATTTCATAATCAGGTGGATTATTGCATTGGTACCGGACGTATGGGGCTGGCGCTCCAAAAGGAATACCAGAACCAGCTGGCATTGGTACAAAAGGATATTGGATTTAAACATATTCGTGGCCATGGGCTATTTTCGGATGATATGGCGATTTATCAGGAATATACGGATGAAGATGGAAACAGGAGAGCTGAATATAATTTTACTTATCTGGATCTCGTAATGGATAATTACCTGAACCTGGGCCTGAGACCATTTCTGGAGCTTGGATTTATGCCTGAAAAGATGGCATCTGGAAAACAGACTGTTTTTTATTGGAAAGGGAATGTAACACCACCCAGAAATCAGGAAGACTGGTGTGCTTTAGTTCGGGCGACATTGCAACATTTGATGGAGCGTTATGGTGCGGATGAGGTTGTGACATGGCCTGTTGAAGTTTGGAACGAACCTAATCTTCCGGGATTCTGGGAAAATGCAGATATGGAGGGGTACTTCAGTTTATTCCAGTGTACATTTAGTACCATTAAGAAACTGGATAAACGATTCCGGGTGGGAGGACCGGCGATATGCGGCGTAGAAGATGAATTATGGATTCGGTCATTTATGGAGTTTTGCAGCAGGGAAAGTATCAATTTGGATTTTGTTACAAGGCATCATTATACGACGGAGCCGCCAGTGACAGAAGGGCATTATAGTTACCAGGAACTTTCGGAACCGGAACTTGGATTTGCCAATCTGCAGTCAACTAGGGACATGATTGATAGTTTCGAGGAATATCGTGGGTTACCAATCCATATAACGGAATTTAACACATCTTATGTTCCAAACTGCCCGTTGCATGATACCAATCAGAATGCGGCTTATATTGCACACCAGCTGTCACGTCTGGGGGATGTGAATGAGTCATATTCCTATTGGACTTTTGGAGATGTTTTTGAGGAGTTTGGTGTACCATTTGCCCCTTTTCATGGAGGCTTTGGGTTGGTAGCCAATGGTTGCATACCCAAACCCACTTTCTGGACTTTTCAGTTTTTCAAACAGCTTCAGGGGAGTTGCGTGCACAGATCGGAGAATGCAGTCATCATACAAAAGGAAGATTCCAGCTACTGTGGTGTGGCTTGGAATTATAGCATGGAAAGATCTGAAAAAAATCTGGAATTAATATTTGAACTGCCTGTACAGCAGGAAGAAGGAAAAGAATATTTTTGTCTTGTAAAGACCGTTAATGAAGAGAACGGTAATCCGCTGAAGATTTGGCATGACATGGGGGAACCCACCAGTCTTTCAAAGGCTCAGGTAAACCTGTTGAGGGAAAGTGCAAAGCCCGCAGTGCGCAGCCTTAGAAAGAAGCAAGAGAAAGGAAAGATAGAATTGAATCTGTTAATTACGGAGCATGGGGTATGCTTTTTTGAGGTGTATCCGGTCTGCCGCGGGGTTGATCGTGGATATTACTATGATAAAGTGATGCAGCATAGACAATAATATCACAGGCCGGACCGCATTGGCCCTAGAGTAGAGGCTGTCAATCAGCCTCTTTCTATGGCGGTTTCTTCGGCCTGTTGGATTAGCGTTGTTCAGATCTTTTGTACCGTAGTTCGTCAGATGCATCGGACAGCTTTTGAATCAATTCCTGACAGATCTCCAATACAGTTTTGTGATCCGTATTAATGATGATATCGGCAGCGGCTTCGTATTTCTCCCGCCTGGTTTCCATCAGGTTTTCTATGAATTCCACGTTCTTATTTCCTTTTAGTATCGGCCGGTCTTCATTATCTTTTACTCGTTCGAGTATGATCTGAGGGCTGGCAGTAAGGAGAACTACGCGGCCATTTTTCTTCATCTCCACCACGTTTTCTGCTCTCAATGCCGCGCCGCCGCCGCAGGAGACGATGGTGTTATGATGTGACTGCATCTCAATTAACAGATTGGTCTCCAAGTTGCGGAAATATTCTTCCCCATAGGTGTCGAAGATATCGGGAATGCTCATGGCTTCCCGCTCGGCAATCACCTGATCCATCTCCACGATATCCATGGCAAACATGGTGCTCAGAAGCTCGGAAACCGTACTTTTTCCTGCACCCATAAATCCAATCAAAACGATGTTATGAGTAAATAATTTTCTAGCCTGAATCCGCTTGCTGTTCTTTAAGATGCTGTGATAGACGTCGAAAATTTCATCTTTATATTTATTGCCGGATAATTTTTCTTCAAATAGCCTTATCTGCTTTTCTTCTTGTTCCGGCTGTAAGATCTGCATATTATGCTGGTTCTTATAGTTCATGATGTTTTCCACAATTGAATTACGTTCCATCAATGCATCGATGATTTTATCATCACATAATGCCATCTGTTCTCTGTATAATTCTAAATCATTCATATGTTATCGCTTTCTTTGTTTAGAAGAAGATGAGTTAATGGGGATCGGACTCTTTTCGGAAAGAAGGATATTCAAGGCGAATCCTACGACTAACGCCCATGCCGAACCTTTGAATGCCAGTACGGCGGCCATAATTCCGGCTATACTCTTATCGGTGTTCGTATAGCAATAATCCATTCCTATTCTAGCACAAACATAGGCCTGAAACAATAAGGTTATGGCAGAACCTACCGGAAAGATTGGTTTCATAAAAGAGACCAGGGGGATGATGATTACACTGAGTAAGGTAGCCAGGCGAAAGGATCCCATACCTCCCAGCAGCGACTTCATGGCGGTCTTTCCTTCTTTATATCGTTCGCCTACGGACACGGTCATGCCCACCCACAGCGGACCAGCCAGAGGAGGGAAGGGGGCCAGGAGGCCTAAAATCAAATTTCTAAGACCACTGATTAAGTTAGAACGGCTGGAGTTAAAATCAATGTATTCATCGTCTCTGGATTGCTGAGCTTCTTTAATTAAAGTCTCAGAGGTTACAAAATCGCCGAAAGCCAGGATATAGCAAATAAAGGCCAGGGGAATCGCTTTGATAAACATGTCGATACCTGGTACGCCCACTCCGAAGATACTATAACTGGATATGATTTGGCCCAGCTGAGGGATCTTGATTATGGTTCCTAATTCAATGGTCGGCAGGGCCAATTCTTTTATCAGGATACCAATCAGCATGGCCAACAGGTAAGGAAAGAGATTACCATATTGCACCATAATATCCAGAAGCTTATTTGTTTTTCTCTTTTCCCTGCAGAAGGGAGAAAAACTTAAAAAGATCAAGACTCCGCCTCCAACTAAAATTGAGATGGGATATTGGGAGAGCTGTCCGTCCTCCTGAAAAAGGGTTTGCATCACGGTTACCGGGGCGGCCAGTAAAATTCCGCCCTTGATGGAGTTTGGAATCTTTTCTACGAACTTATCGGCCAGTTTGGTAATTCCCATAAAAAAGAATATAAATGCAACTAAAAGCTGCAATGCAATCATTGCCTGTATGCGCTCAGGCCCCTTTTGGAATCCGGATAGGTAAACCAGAGTCAGCGGGAGGGTGGGGGTGATCCAACCGGGAATCACCGGATCTCCCAGGAGTGCATGGAGCGTATATAATAAAACCTCGATGATGATACAGCTCCATGCCAGTTCATAAGGCAGCCCCATGTAATCGGTCATGTATGCGATGGAGCTAAGGGCGGTTACCCCGATAATCAGGCCTTGAATAAATTCGACTTTTTCCAGCTTATAATGAATGAAAGGTATTCTTAATTTAAATGGCCCCAAAGGTATGAAGGGCATTTCTTTTGGATTTTTTTGTGCTGACATAATCCTCCCCTTTGCTTGTTTGTGAATTATCAAACAATCTTATCTATAATATCTATCACTAATCATTAAAAAACCTTGTTTTGACTTCTTCTACCGGCATCTGATCCCCGGTATATAGTTGAAAGGCTTCCGCCCCCTGCATCACTAACATCCCGGTTCCTCCGATGGTCTTACAACCATTGGCTTTCGCCAGTTTAAGCAATCTTGTTTCTCTTGGATTATAGATAATATCGGTTACAACCAGGTCTTTTCTGAAGAGGCTGGTATCTTGTATCGGGCTCTCATCTACAAGTGGAGCCATTCCCACTTTTGTGGTATTGGCCAAAATATCGGCAGCGGCCAGCTTTCGCTCTAAAGTTTCGGAATCCATTAGGTCAAAAACTTCTATCTTGCATCCCGGTACTTCTTTTTTGATGTTTTGTGCTGTGGTTTTGGCCTTTTCGAAGAAATCGTCCATCGGGTTAAAGATGGAAATCTCACCGGCACCTTCAAGTGCACATTGCACGGAAACAGCAGTGCCTGCTCCGCCTGCGCCCAGTATGACCATCTTTTTACCGCGGACTTCGATGTCGTGATCTTTCAGGTTACGGACGTATCCGACACCGTCTGTATTGTTGCCGGTCCAGGTTCCATCTTCATTTACCAGGGTATTACAAGCGCCGATTAACTTGGCGGCGGGTGTGAGCACATCCATGTACTTCATCACATCCTGCTTTAAGGGCATCGTAACATTCATTCCCCTGAAGTTCAAGAGGTTAGCCGTCTCCATCATCTGAGGTAAATTCTCCCTGGATACATCAAATGCCAGATAAGCATAGTCATAGGCCAGTTTTTCAAAACAGTAGTTGTACATCGCCGGTGAGCCGGAATGGGCAACGGGTGAACCGATGAGGCCCAAAAGCCTGGTGGTTCCTTTGATTCGTTTCTCCATGTTGTGTTTCCTCTTTTCTTTTTGAAACGGGGAAGCTTTCTGTTAAGAAAGCTTGACCCCAAAGATTTTTTTGAACTGTCCCACCAGATATAGCATCATAACAGTGGCAATGATTGCCGCCAATAGCAGCAGTGCCATCATCGTATAGACAGCGGAAGTCTCGCCGATGGTCGTTGTCATGGAGGATACGATATAAGGAAGGAAGCAGCTGGCCAGCCCCATCCAGGTGTTATAGATACCTGTATTTCGTCCTTTTGGTCCGGGGCAGAATTCCTGCCTTAATCTAAGTCCTGCCTGAAGCGCTCCGCCGGCGGCGAAGAATCCAAGGAGACCGATGCCCAGATATACCACCTGAGGTGTTCTGAAAACCAGAACGATGGTCAATGCGATGGCGGTGAAAATGGAATCTATGAGAACTACCTTCAGTGGATGCCACTGTAATTTTCCCATAATGAATGCCCAGAAAATCACGGCGACGATGGAGCCCACGGTATAGATGGAGGTAAGTCCGGCGGACTGCATCTCCGTCATCCCGCAGTTGTTCATGCCGAAGGCTTTTGTATATTGCTGGCCTCCATACATGATGAACATGCATAGGAAGGCGTAAAACATGGTTATGAAGTTCACCAGTTTATTGGGTTTTACAAGCAAACGGGCTTTCGCTTCCTCAATTTCTTTTTCGGCGGCATTTTTTGCCGTTCCGTCTGTCCCCGTCTTGGTTTCTTTCATCATATCATCGTAAGCGAAGGGGGATATGAGAGAGAAAATCACACAGAAGACGGATAGTACCAGTGGGATCCAGATGTTCATCTCCCAATTGCCTGTTGAGGCAAAGTGGACAGCCAGAAGCGGATAGATGATCCCGGCTACGGAGACGAAAAACTTGATGCCTACCAGTGCTGAGGCGGCATATTTAGGCGCGCTCTCCTGGGAAGCAGGATATAGTGAGGAATCCCAGCAGCCGGAAGTAGCGATGCCGGCCAGGAAGGAGCAAATACATGCAACCACCATACTATCAGTAATCAATAATCCTCCGATACAGACGATATAGAGGATGGAGCCGGTAATCGCCATGATTTTACGGCCGATCTTATCTGAGATCTCGCCTCCGATCCAGACACTTAAAAACTTACCAAATCCCAAAGCCGTAATCGCCATGGAAACTGCCGCGGCTCCTGCGGAAGGATCTGTATACCCCCATTTTTCATAGAATTGTATCTTATTCTGACTTAACATCAGAACTTGCATTCCATGGGTAAAGTAGCATAAATAAATGGTGATAAGTGATAAAATATACTTCTTTGCTTTCATAGCACTCTCCTCATTTAGTATCGTTTATTTTGCTGCCTGTTCCTTTTGGAATTGCTGATACTCATCGGTAGGCATCTCCAGTCCGGTATATAGTTTGAATGCTGCCGCACCCTGCCACAGAAGCATACCCGCACCTCCGATTGCCTTGGCACATCCTGCCTCTTTGGCATCCAGAACCATCTGAGTTTCCTGTGGGTTGTACACGGTATCAGCAACGATTAAGTCTTTTCTGAGCAATTTCTTATCCACCAGGGAGACTCCGTCGTTTGGCTTCATGCCAACGGAGGTAGCATTTACCAGGATATCGGCGGCTGCAATCTCTTCCGTCAGTTTTTCCGTATCTTCCAGGGCATAGACATTCACGATACAGTCCGGAACCTCTTTTTCCAGTTTTTCTTTGGTTTCCAGTGCTCTTGCAAAGAACTCGTCATTCTGATTGAATATGGATATTTCTCTGGCTCCGTCCAGGGCACACTGTACCTGAAGGGCAGTGCCTGCGCCTCCGGCACCCAGAACCACCATTTTTTGATCCTTTACTTCTACGTCTTCTTCTTGCAGGCTGCGGACAAAACCTACGCCGTCCGTAATATGACCGGTCAATTTGCCGTCATCATTTACGATGGTATTAACGGCACCGATAATGCGGGCAGCAGGGGATAATTCATCCACATGCTTTGCCACTTCATTTTTACAGGGCATGGTTACGTTACAGCCTCTCATCTTGAGCAGGCGGATGGTATCCAGGGCAGCGGGAACCTGATCTACCTTGATATCAAATGCCATATAGGCATAGTCCAGTCCCAGGTGTTGAAAACTGAAGTTATACATAGCAGGCGAACCTGAATGTCCTACAGGTGAACCTATGAGTGCCATAAGGCCAGTTCTTCCAGAAATTCTTTTTTCCATCGTTATTACCTCCCGAATTGTTCTTATTTATATCTGTATGGCTGCGTCATATGCTTCTTTGGTAGCGTCTAAAGCACGGCGGGCCCTGACTGCATCACCGATGATGTAGTGTTCGTTGCCCAGTGTTTCCAGCTGTTCTGCAAATGGATTATAGTTCCTAAATCCCATGGCAAGTACCACGGAATCATAACCTCTTTCCTCATGCATTGTTCCGTCTGATGATTCATACTCCACACCATCCGGATAGAACTTACACACTTTTGCACTTGTTATGGTATTGATCTTATGATCCTCGAAATCCTTCATTAAGAACTTGCGGTGCTCGTTAATCACGTCTGCCCCCACCGTATCCCTGAATTCGATGACGGAAACTTCATGTTCCTGTTCACCCAGGAATGCCGCTGTTTCGCAGCCAACCATACCTCCGCCAACGACCAGTGCTTTTTTACCGGCGCTTCGTTTGCCGTCCAGCAGGTCTGATGCATGTATGATTGCTTCATCTTCAATTCCCTCGATGGGAAGAATCAAAGTCTTGGAGCCGGTTGCTACGATGACAGCATCGGGATTCTGCTCTTTTATGAAGTCCAGAGTGACCGGATGATTCGTAAGGAGTGTCACCCCATCCTTTTCACACCGGTGGATGTAACTTCTGATCATGTTGGTGATATCACCTTTTCCTGGAGGGAATGCCGCCAGACGCATATTGCCTCCCAGTGTATCAGAGGATTCATAGACGGTGACTTCATGTCCTCTTTCGGCGGAGATAAATGCAGCGCTTAAGCCCGCAACGCCACCTCCGATGACCATAACCTTCTTTGGAGTCTCTGCTTTCACAAGCTGCTCGGCTTCATGTCCCAGGAAAGGATTGGTCAGGCAGCAGATAGGTTCGCCCTTGAACATGTTGGCAACGCAGCCCTGAAGACAGGCGATACATGGATTTAATTCCTCCAGACGGCCTTCCTCTGCTTTCTTAGGGGTCTCCGGATCACCTAAGCTCTGACGGCCAAATGCCACCAGATCCGCACGTCCTTCTTTGACCAGCAGTTCTGCATATTGAGGTTCGGTGAAACGTCCTACGGTGATTACCGGGATGGTGACCGCTCTTTTGATTTCTGTCACCAGATCTGCGGAGAATCCGCCGTGGATCGTAGTTGGAGCCCACATATACTCATCCTTGATATGAACTGCACGAGAAACGTGTAGGGCATCCACGCCACAGTCTTCCAGGTATGCAGCAATAGCGGCGCTGTCGTGAACATCGATACCTCCCAGAACATCGTCGGAACTGTTGATCCGGGCCAGAATGGCTACTTTGTCGCCGACTCTTTCACGGATAGCTTCGACGATTAATCTGGGGAATCGCATTCTGTTTTCAAAGCATCCGCCGAATTCATCCACGCGTTTGTTGGTTCTGGGTGACATAAAGGTATTGACCAGATATCCGTGGGCCATATGGACCTCAACGGCATCGATTCCGGCCTTCATCGCACGTTCAGCCGCATCCGCATAGCCCTCCACTAATTGGTAAACCTCCTCGGTGGTTACCGCAACTGGGGTGTCCTTACCCACTACGGATGGAATCGCGGAGGCCGCCTTAATGGGGGCTCCTGCGTTTTTAGCATTTCCTTCCGGTCCGGCATTTTGCAGCTGTACGGAGACTTTGGCGCCTTCTTTATGACAGGCATCGATCACTCTTTGGAAGCTTTCGATGGAGCTGTCGTCATAGAGACAAGGCTTACGTGGTCCGCCTTTTGCCCCTTTATGTACTACGGTGGCTTCTATGGTGATCAGACCAAAACCGCCTTTTGCCCTTGCGGCATAGTAGGCGAGAGATTGATCGCTTAAAGTTCCGTCGGAATTGGCAAAGTTATTGCCCATGGGAGGAACCACAAAACGATTTTTAACGGTCATATTTCCAATCTGAATAGGAGTAAACATTGCTTTAAACTTCATATTTCTTCCTTTCCATTACTATGTAATTAATCCATTTATCGAGTTGCGTGATCTATCTTTCCAGTAATTCAGGCCATGCTTCTGTCAAGACTTTTACGGTGTTGTCATAGGTGTATTTCGCACATTCCTTCAGACCTTTTGCCAGATAAGCGTCGGAGATTACCTCCACGCCTACCGCGTTTGGCTGTACCCCTGCTTCCTTTGCCATCCTCAGGAAACCGGCGGTGTCTTTGGCTCCGGTGCCTGGTGCCAGACGGTCATGCATGGATTCGTCTCTTAAGATAGAAGCGGCATAGGGTCTTTCGTAGGCATCGTTGATCTGGATGGACACGGTTTTGGCTGCCATCTCTTTTGTGAGAATATCGTATGACTGATCTGCACGCACCCAGTGCCAGGTATCTAATACCAGCATTGCATTGTCGCAGTCCGCAGCCTGGATGACTTTCCATGCCTTTTCCAGATTGGGAAGTCCGCTATATGGCATGGGTTCGATGCCGATGATGTATTTTCCTGCTCTCTGGCATAGTTCTCTTAGCTTCTGTCCGGTATATTCTACGGAATAGTTTTCCATAAGTCCGCAGTTTATCTGCTTCACGTTGAAGAGTTCGCACATATGGAAACACATCTGTTCTTTGTATTTCTGCTCATAGGACCGATGTTCTTCCGCCCACTGTACGATGTATTCCACTTCGGTGACCTTCATATCATATTTGGCCAGAATATCCAGGATATCTGAGTCAAACAGTCCTTCGTTCAATGCATCCACATAGGTCTCCGCCCGGAGGCCAATCCCCTCATATCCCGACTCTTTTGCTGCAGCCACACGGTCTTCAAAGGTACACTGATCCCCTAAAGTCCAGGAACTAATTGTAATAGGAAACTTTTTTGACATAATCCATTCTCCTTTGTTGTTTAAATTGAACATATTTTATGTTCATTATATGTAATTTATGGTTGATATTTATAGATTGATTATAAATTAACGTTAAAAAAAAGACAAATTGGTAATAACCCCGCAATTCATAGATTTTGTTTATAGATTAGAGAACGTGAATGTGATATAGTTAAGAAAAATGTAGTCGGGAAATTCACTCAGGACGACAGTTACTGTACGTTCGCCTTAGCGAGGAATGATTATGAATCTATACCATCTTCAGTATTTTGTGACACTTGCTCACCTGGAGCACTATACGAAGTCAGCGGAACGGCTGAACATCACACAACCCAGCCTGAGTCACGCCATATCCACCCTTGAAAAGGAGGTGGGTGTTAAGCTGTTTGAAAAAGAGGGGCGTAACATTGTGCTGACAAAATACGGAAAAACCTTTCTAAAGGATGTGGAACAGGCGCTTAATCTTCTGGATGCCAGTGTATCGACGTTGCAAAGATACGGAAGGGGAGAGGGAAGGATCGATATTGCCTATCTCCGCACTTTGAGTACGGCATTGGTTCCATCTCTTGTGAGAGGGTTTTTGGATAAGAATCCTGCGAAACAGATAGATTTTCGATTCCACAGTTCAACGGGGTTGTCCATCGACATGATTGAAGGATTAAAGACGAGAATTTATGATGTGGCCTTTTGTTCCCAGATTGAACATGAGCCCATGATTGAATATATTCCTGTGGCCCGTCAGGAATTGGTGCTCATCGTTCCGCCGGATCATCCCCTGGCGGGTAGTGACACCGTTGATCTGGTGGAGACGCTTCCATATCCTCAGGTCTTTTTCAGTAAGCGCAGCGGTCTCAGGCCGATTATCGATAAACTATTCCGGAAAATCAATGGCAGCCCGATTATCGCCCATGAAATTGCAGAAGATCAGGCGGTGGCGGGCCTGGTGGCGGCCGGATTTGGCATCGCGGTGGTACCCCACATGCAAATATTAGATCTTATGAATTTAAAAATACTTCATATTAAAGAGCCGGCATGGGAACGGAACTTCTTTATGGCTTATTTGAAAGACACCTACCAGGCGCCTTTGATTGAAGAGTTCAAAAAATATGTTGCTTCCTGTAAGCCTTTGATGATTTAAGAGAAGATATATATATTACGAAGGATGGAAGATTATAAGAAGGCCAGGTTTTAAGGATAGGATTATGGAGTGAAGGAGAGGTTTATGAGAAGAAGAGACAGAGAGGTTTCTGAACTGGAAGAAATCAGACAGATATTGGACACGAGCAAGGTAATCCGTATAGGGATGCATGATGGAGATGACATCTATATCCTCCCTATGAACTATGGATATACCCTGGAGGATGGTGAACTGACTTTCTATATGCATGGAGGCATGGAAGGCAAGAAGCTGGATCTGATTCGTGCCAATGGAAAAGTGGCATTTGAGCTGGATTGTGACCATTCTTTAATCGAAGGGAAGGTGCCATGCCAATATGGTTATGGTTATGCTAGTGTCATGGGAAAGGGTACTGCGGCCATCGTGGAAGATGCTCGGGAAAAGATGGAAGCAATGTCGGTCCTTATGAAATGCCTGACCGATAAGGAGTTTGAATTCAATGAGCGGCTGGTATCCATTGTTACGGTGATAAAATTGACGGCCGAAGAATTTACTGGAAAAAGGCGCCCTCTGGGAGGGCCTGCTTCGTAACTGCAATAAATACTTAAGAAAAGCATTAGAATTTAATCACAGAATAGACACACTTTTTCCGTAATATGAAACCTACACAGGACATCATCAGGTTTCACAGTTAAGGGAGTGTGCAGCCATGACAAATGAACAGTATTATTCTTTGATTCAACCCTATCGGGATGCCAATCAGCTGTTGCTGACACGGCTGGAGATGTTGAATCATAAGGTGTATGATCAGGAATCTTTTCCACCAATCCACACGGTGCAGAGCCGGATCAAGGAAAAGAAGAGTATAGAGGAAAAGTTGGAAAGATATCATTCCAAGGGGAGCGTACTGGATGCCAAGGACCTGCTTCAGGATATTGCAGGTATTCGTGTCATCTGTTACTTTGTGAATGACATCCATAATCTGGTCCATGCGCTGAAAAAACAGGGTGATTTAATTGTAATGAAAGAGAAGGATTATATAAAAAATCCAAAAGAAAACGGTTATAAGAGCTACCATGTCATCATCGGTGTTCCGGCTTATTATATGGATATTATGGAATATTACCCGGTGGAGATTCAGTTTAGAACCATTTCCATGGATTTCTGGGCGAGTATGGAGCATAGGATCTGTTATAAGAAAAACCTGGAGCATGAAGAGGAACTCAGGAAAGCATTCCTTCGATATGCCAGTATTTTACAGGAGATAGAGGAGTCTTTTGAAGCATTTAGTGAGTTCCAGACAGGAGATGCGGATGTTTGAATAATAGATTCCATTTCTTAATAAATCATGATATAATTCTTTCATGGACTATATAGTATTTGATCTGGAATGGAATCAATGTCCTGAAGGTAAGGACATGGAGGTTCCCGAGCTTCCGTTTGAGATTATAGAAATCGGAGCTGTAAAACTGAATAGCGAGCGGAAAATTATGGACAAGTTTCACTGTGTTGTAAGGCCTGTAGTTTATCCGAAACTGCATTTCCGGACAAAAGAAATCGTAAAGAAAACAGATGAGGAGTTACGGCAGGGAATGGCTTTTCCGGATGCGGTGCAAGGATTTTTGGAATGGGCGGGGCCGGAAGCTTTTTTCTGCACTTGGGGATCGGTGGATCTGATTGAACTCCAAAGGAATATGAAATATTATGGGATATTGAACCTTCTGAAAGGGCCGATGCACTTTTATGACGTGCAGAAGCTATTTGCCATCAATTATGAGACTACCAAGGCCAGGCGGTCGCTTGAGTATGGAATTGATTATTTGGATCTGGATAAAGAGCTGGATTTCCATCAGGCATTGTCGGATGCTTATTATACGGCGGAGGTATTTCAAACCATTGACTGGGATGTAGTTTATGCCTATGATTCCATCGATGTCTACCAGAATCCCAGAACGAAAGCTGAAGAGATACATGCCATATACAATGGTTATTCGAAATATGTTTCCAGAGAATTTGTCAGCAAGGAAGAGGCTCTGGCCGATCGGGAGGTGACATCGACACAGTGCTGTCGCTGCGAAAAACTGGCCAGAAAGAAATTAAGATGGTTTTCGGTAAATGCGAAAAACTACTATTGTGTGGCAGTCTGCCCTGTCCATGGCTATATGAAGGGCAAGATCCGCATGAAAAAAACCGACGAAGGCCGGTTCTTTGTGGTTAAGACCATTAAGGTCAGCAGTGAACCTGAGGTCGAGGACATTAAGAGGCGAAAAGAAGCCATGATTATCAGGCGGCGTGAAAAGAAAAGAAATAAATAGAGTAGACCTTGACAATCCCTTCTTATTATAAGTATAATAAGTCTTATCTATAGACAAAGACGATGACGAAGACAGTAGGCTGTTTACAACCGTCCAAGCGAGCCGGAGTTGGTGTGAGTCCGGCACTAGTAGGAACAGCTGAACATCACTTCCGAGTTGCCGAGCTGAACACCCATGACAGATGGAGAGTAAGCAAGGACGCAGTCCCGGCGTTAAGAGGGATGCATATGATGGTATGTAACAGGTGGTTGCGAATGAATAATGACATTCGTCCTTTTACGGGACGGGTGTTTTTTTATATTATTGAATGCCAAACCCTTGCCCCGCGGGAATTATAACGTTAATATGCAGGTCATAATTAGAAATAAAAGATAAAAACAGGAGGAACAGTGATGTATCAGAAAGTCGATACGAATCTTAATTTCGTAGAACGAGAAAAGAAAACAGAAAAGTTCTGGGATGACAACCAGATTTTTGAAAAGAGCATGAAAGAGCGGGAAGGCAGTCCGATGTATACCTTCTATGACGGCCCCCCTACCGCCAATGGAAAACCCCATATCGGACATGTATTGACCCGTGTCATCAAAGATATGATTCCCAGATACCGGACCATGAAGGGCTATGAAGTGCCCAGAAAAGCCGGATGGGATACCCATGGTCTTCCGGTTGAGCTGGAAGTTGAGAAGAAACTGGGACTCAATGGAAAAGAGCAGATCGAAGAATACGGCATGGAGCCTTTCATCAAGCAATGTAAGGAAAGTGTCTGGAAATACAAAGGTATGTGGGAGGATTTCTCCGGAACCGTAGGTTTCTGGGCTGACATGGAGCATCCTTATGTAACCTATGAAAATTCCTTCATAGAGTCTGAATGGTGGGCGCTCAAAGAAATCTGGAAAAAGGGACTTCTGTATAAGGGCTTTAAGATCGTTCCCTATTGTCCTCGCTGTGGTACCCCTCTTTCGTCTCAGGAAGTTGCTCAGGGTTATAAATCCGTTAAAGAGCGTTCTGCGATTGTCCGCTTTAAGGTGATTGGTGAGGATGCATACTTCCTGGCCTGGACAACAACACCATGGACACTGCCTTCAAACGTGGCTCTCTGTGTGAACCCGGATGAGACTTACTGCAAGGTAAAGGCGGCTGACGGCTATACCTATTATATGGCAGAAGCACTTCTGGATACCGTTCTTGGCAATCTGGCAGAAGAAGGAAAACCTGCTTATGAGGTATTGGAGAGTTATAAAGGAAAAGATCTGGAATATAAAGAGTATGAGCCTTTATTTGCTTATATCGGTGAAGAGGCAGCTAAGCAGAATAAAAAGGCGCATTTCATAACCTGTGATAACTATGTAACCATGAGCGATGGTACAGGTATCGTTCATATTGCGCCAGCATTTGGTGAAGATGATAACCGGATCGGAAGAGACTATGACCTGCCTTTTATCCAGTTTGTAGATGGAAAAGGTAATATGACAAAGGAAACTCCATATGAGGGAGTCTTTGTGAAAAAGGCAGATCCAATGATAATCTCCGACCTGAAAAATGAGGGTAAGCTGTATGATGCTCCCAAGTTTGAGCATGATTACCCACACTGCTGGCGTTGTGATACACCACTGATTTACTACGCACGTGAGTCCTGGTTTATCAAAATGACCGCGGTAAAGGAAGATCTGATCCGTAACAACAACACCATCAACTGGATTCCGGAAAGTATCGGAAAGAGAAGGTTTGGAGACTGGCTGGAGAATGTTCAGGACTGGGGACTAAGCCGTAACCGTTACTGGGGAACTCCGCTGAATGTATGGATTTGTGATGACTGCGGGGAGCAGCATGCCATCGGCAGCATCGAGGAACTGAAATCCATGTCCGATAACTGTCCCGATGATATTGAACTTCACCGCCCATATATCGATCAGGTGAGCGTGAAGTGTCCGCATTGCGGCAAGACCATGCATCGTGTGCCTGAGGTTATTGACTGCTGGTTTGATTCCGGAGCCATGCCTTTTGCACAGCACCATTATCCATTTGAGAACAAAGAGTTGTTTGAGCAGCAGTTCCCGGCACAGTTTATCTCCGAGGCCGTGGATCAGACTCGTGGATGGTTCTACTCATTGTTGGCGATCTCAACACTGCTGTTCAACAAGTCTCCTTATGAGAACGTAATCGTATTGGGCCATGTACAGGATGAGAATGGACAGAAGATGAGTAAATCCAAGGGAAATGCAGTGGATCCTTTCGATGCTCTGGATACTTACGGCGCCGATGCCATCCGTTGGTACTTCTATGTCAACAGCGCACCATGGCTGCCGAACCGTTTCCACGGCAAGGCGGTATCCGAGTATTCCCGTAAGTTTATGGGAACGCTGTGGAATACCTATGCATTCTTTGTACTGTATGCCAATATCGATGAATTCGACGCAACCAAATACCAGTTGGATTATGAGAAGCTGTCGGTAATGGATCAGTGGCTCTTATCACGTCTGAACTCCACCATCAAGGCTGTGGATGGGGATCTGAATGATTACAGAATTCCGGAAGCGGCAAGAACGCTTCAGTCATTCGTGGACGATATGAGTAACTGGTATGTCAGAAGAAGCCGTGAACGTTTCTGGGCCAAGGGTATGGAACAGGATAAGATCAATGCATATATGACGTTGTATACAGCCCTGGTTGAATTCTGCAAAGCTGCGGCTCCGATGATTCCGTTCATGACTGAGGATATCTATCAGAATCTGGTGTGCGGCGTAGATAAGAGTGCTCCGGAGAGCATTCATCTTTGTGATTACCCTCAGGTACATGAGGAGTGGATTGATAGTGCGCTGGAAGATAATATGGCTCATCTGCTGGAGATCGTGGTTATGGGGCGTGCCTGCAGAAATGCGGCAAGCATCAAAAACCGTCAGCCAATCAACAAGATGTATGTAAAGAGCAGCTGGACACTGTCTGTATTCTTTAAAGAGATTATTCAGGATGAGCTGAATATTAAGGAAGTGGAGTTCACGGATGAGATTTCAGACTTTATCACCTATAGCTTCAAGCCTCAGCTGAAGACAGTAGGCCCTAAATTTGGCAAGCTTTTGAACGGCATCCGCACAGCGCTTGGCGAGATCGACGGCAATAAGGCCATGGCTGAAATCCGTGGCACAGGGCAGTTAGAGCTTAATATCGATGGTACATCTGTGGTATTGTTAGAGGAGGATCTTCTGATTGAGACCGCACAGATGGAAGGCTATTACAGCGAGACAGATAATGGAATCACTGTTGTGTTGGATACCAATCTGACTCCGGAACTGATTGAGGAAGGTTTTGTCCGCGAAATCATCAGTAAAATCCAGACCATGCGTAAAGAGGCCGGATTCGAAGTTATGGATAAAATTTGTGTTTATGTAAAAGACAATCAGGTGACTAAAGAGGTTGTTGAAAAACATAAGAATCAGATTGCTTCCGAAGTATTGGCTCAGGAAATCATCCTGGATCAGACGGAAGGATATGAAAAAGAGTGGAATATTAATTCTGAAAAAGTAACTTTGGCAGTGAAGAAGCTATAATTAGATGGACCCGCGGGCAGCTGGGCCGAAAATAGATTCTGGTACAACGAGTGCTTATGACATAAGGGTGACGGACGGAAAAGATTTAAGCAAAAAGGCCAGAAAAACAACGGCTGGTGGTCAACCTGCAGACAGATAATAAAGACGGAAACAAAAACCGGAAAGGCAGGGAGGACAGTAATATGCTATATCTTGAATTCAAGAAAAAGACCTTTAAGAAGACCGTAAAAGAAAACATTAAGAATCTGTATCGTAAAAATCTGGAAGAGGCTACGCCTCAGCAGATATTTCAGGCAGTTTCCTATGCAGTAAAGGATGTCATCATAGACAACTGGATGAAGACACAGGAGCGCATCTCGCAGGATGATCCCAAAATCGTCTACTACCTATCCATGGAATTTTTGATGGGGCGTGCTCTGGGGAACAATCTGATAAACCTGACGGCTTCCCAGGAAGTGAAGGAAGCCCTGGAGGAGCTGGGGCTGGATCTCAATGTCATAGAGGATCAGGAGCCGGATGCGGCCCTGGGAAACGGCGGCCTTGGCCGTCTGGCCGCCTGCTTCCAGGATTCCCTTGCGGCTCTGGGTTACCCGGCCTATGGCTGTGGAATCCGATACCGTTATGGTATGTTTAAACAACAGATCAAAGACGGTTATCAGGTGGAAGTACCGGATAATTGGCTAAAAGACGGCAATCCCTTTGAGCTGCGCCGGCCGGAATATGCCAAAGAAGTTAAGTTCGGAGGACACGTAAGAGTACAGTATAACCAAAAAACAGGAAGAAATGATTTCGTTCAGGAAGGTTACCAGTCCGTACGTGCCATACCTTATGATATGCCGATTGTAGGATATGATAATGATGTGGTGAACACCCTTCGTATCTGGGATGCGGAAGCAATCAATGATTTCCAACTGGATTCATTTGATAAAGGCGATTATCATAAGGCAGTGGAGCAGGAAAACCTGGCGAGAACCATCGTGGAGGTACTATATCCCAATGATAATCATCTGGCAGGTAAGGAATTACGCCTGAAACAGCAATATTTCTTCATTTCAGCCAGCCTTCAGACGGCGGTTGAAAAATACAAGAAACAACACAGCGATATGAGGGACTTTTATAATAAGGTTGTATTTCAGTTAAATGACACACATCCTACGGTAGCAGTTCCTGAGCTGATGCGTATATTAATGGACGAAGAAGGACTGACATGGGAAGAGGCGTGGGATGTGACGACTCATACCTGCGCATATACCAACCACACAATTATGTCAGAGGCTCTTGAGAAATGGCCGGTGGATCTGTTTTCCCGTCTTCTTCCCCGAATCTACCAGATTGTGGAGGAGATCAATCGCCGGTTTGTGGAGCAGATACGTGCCTTATATCCAGGTGATGAAGGCAAGGTGGCGAAGATGGCAGTTATCTATGACGGACAGGTACGTATGGCGCATCTGGCCATCGTGGGAAGTTTCTCCGTCAATGGAGTAGCACGTCTGCATACCGAGATCTTGAAGAAACAGGAATTGAAGAACTTCTACGAAATGATGCCGGATAAGTTCAACAATAAGACCAACGGCATCACCCAAAGACGTTTCCTTCTCCATGGCAATCCGCTTTTGGCGGACTGGGTGTCCAGTTATGTGGGGAAAGCGTGGATAACCAACCTGCCTTCCATTGAAAAGCTGGCTGAACTTGCAGATGATAAAAAAGCCCAGAAGGAATTTATGAACATCAAATACCAGAATAAGGTCCGTTTGGCAAGGTATATCAAGGAACATAACGATATCGATGTGGATCCCAATTCCATCTTTGATGTCCAGGTGAAACGTCTGCATGAGTATAAGCGTCAGTTGCTTAACATCCTGCATGTGATGTATTTATATAATAAGTTGAAAGATAATCCGGATCTGCCCTTTTACCCGAGGACTTTCATCTTTGGTGCCAAGGCAAGTGCCGGTTATGAACGGGCAAAATCCATTATTAAATTGATTAACAGCGTAGGCGAGGTTATCAATGGGGATCCGGATATTAAAGGCAGAATAAAGGTGGTATTCATCGAGGATTATCGTGTGAGCAATGCGGAACTAATCTTTGCGGCTGCGGATGTATCGGAGCAGATATCCACCGCCAGCAAGGAGGCTTCTGGAACCGGCAACATGAAGTTTATGTTAAATGGAGCATTGACACTGGGAACCATGGATGGAGCCAACGTGGAGATCGTGGAAGAAGTGGGGAAAGAGAATGCCGTAATCTTCGGACTTTCCGCCCAGGAAGTTATCCAGTATGAGAATCATGGTGGATACAATCCCATGGATTACTACAACCAAACTCCGGAACTTCGCAGAGTGGTGGAGCAACTGGTGAGCGGTGAATATGCTGATGGTGACAGGAACCGCTTCCGTGATATCCATGATTCACTGCTGTACAGCAATAATGGCGGCCGTGCGGACATGTACTTTATCCTGGCTGACCTCAAGGCCTATATGGCAGCTCAGGAGCGGGTGGAGAGCAGATACAGGGATACGTCCGGCTGGGCCAGATGCGCAATCTTAAATGTTGCAAAGTCTGGGAAGTTTACTTCCGACCGTACCATCCAACAGTATGTGGATGAGATCTGGCACCTGGATAAGATAACGGTCTGATGGAATTTGGCACCTGTATCGGCAGGGGGAATAAAGATCGTATGAATGACAGAAATACCTATATTTTATGGACTGTTTCTGGGAAAATGTGAAATAATTGGAAAATTAAAGTATTACATTTATATATTGAAAATACTTGGCAAAATGAACGTTCAAAGGGGGTGGGCGGATGCAGGAAAGTGCAGGCATCCGCCCTTTTTTTTGGAAGTTTTTCCATTCGTTTTTTTTTGACAAGGGCATGTCGTTGTGTTAAAATTAGAACAACTATGAACATCTATCTGTGTGAAAGCTCAGGGGAGATTGAATTTCGAGGTGAATACGTTGGATAAGACAGAATATCGCATGAAGTTGGACGAGCTGACCAGCCTGGTGGAGAAGCAAGACTTTAAAGGAGCTTTACAGGTTGCAGACAGTATCGACTGGCGGCGTGTCAAGAGCGTTAAGACGCTCAGCATGGTTGCTGATATTTATGAAGTGAATAAAGAGTATGAACGCTGCAAAGAAATCCTGCTGTTGGCTCATAGCCGTTCCATGATAGGCAAGATGGTACTGTACCGCCTGGTAGAGATTTCGCTGAAATTAGGGGAGACAGAAGATGCGGCTGAATATTATTCACAATTCGTAGAGACAGCACCCAATGACAACACCAGATTTATATTAAAATACAAGATATATAAGGCACAACGTGCTCCTCTGGAAGACCAGATAGCTATTCTGGAGGATTATAAAGACAGAGAATATACAGAACGCTGGGCTTATGAACTGGCCAAGTTATATGGACAGGCAGGGCAGCAGAACAAGTGTGTTGAGGCTTGTGATGATCTGGTTCTCTGGTTTGCAGAAGGCAGATATGTGATGAAGGCTATGGAGCTGAAGATGCAGTATGAGCCATTGTCACCCTCTCAGCAACAGAAGTATAACAGCGGATTACAGCAGAGGAATATGGCAGCTCCAAAGGCGGTGCCGGTAACCCCTGTTGGATCCAAGGCTCAGGAGAGCAAAAAGCGACCCAAGGACAGCACCAATGAACTGTTACAGAAGATGGACAGCGCAGGGGCTGCAATCACTCAGGAAGCCAACAGCGAAAGAGAGAAGCTGGATCAGTCTATAAAAGAAGCGAAGATAGATCATATGCCTGTGAATTCCCCGGAATTCCTGGGTAAAACCGTGGATTTGAAGGAACAGCTGGCCAAGAGCATCCAGGAAGTCTTTGCAGGTATGAAGTTGCCTCAGGACGAAGAAAAGGATGGAGCCGCAACATCTTCTGTGGGAGATACTGGTGAAATCGTGGTTCAGGATCTGGAGCCAGAGATGGTGGAAGCGGAAGCAAAACTGAAGCCGGGATCTTCCAAGAAGATTCTGACCAAGGCGGAGCCCAAGAGATCAGAGCCTAAAGAACATCTGGATGAAGTTCCAGCTAAGAGCGGAGCACAGCCCAAAGGTTTCATGGAAGATTTTGACCTGGAAGCCTTGCTGAAGGAAACTGCAAGTAATCTCTCTGAAGAACTGACAACCGGCACATTCAAGGAGCAGGAAGAAGTTCAGGCAGAGGAAGCAGAGACCGAACCAGTAACGAATATAGTTTCCGGGGAATTGACGGAAGCGGAAGAAGATTCCGAGATC